>DAOUBZ010000504.1:0-25962 GCA_034432515.1 Chloroflexaceae bacterium
GCCGGTGCTGCGAGCGTAGGGCTGCTGCTGCGCCGCCTCACTGGCCGGATCCCCCGGCTGACCTTGCCGGCTGCGCTGCGGCTCTGTGCGCTCTGGGCCCTGCCCCTGGCCGCCCTGGCTTCGCTGGCCCTGGTGGTGACGCCGTGACGCGAGGAGGCGGTGACGCGAGGAGGCGAGGAGGCGAGGAGGCGAGGAGGCGAGGAGGCGGTGATGCGAGGAGGCGGTGACGCGAGGAGACGGTGACGCGTGACGCGGGCGCGACGCCGCCCCCGTAGGGCCGCAGCACGCTGCGGCCCGCCGCCGTTGCGGGGTCACCCGGTGACGAGATGATGGGCGAGGACGAGCCGAGGAGCAGGGGTGAGCGACGTCATCGAGGTTGAGGAGTTGTTCAAGGCCTATGGCAGCCTGCCGGTGCTGCAGGGTTTGAGTCTGCGCGTCAGGGTGGGTGAGGTCTATGGCCTGCTGGGGCCGAATGGCGCCGGCAAATCAACCCTGATCCACCTGATGATGGGCTTTCTGCGGCCAAACCAGGGCCGGCTGCGGCTGTTCGGCAGCACCAGGCTGGAGCGCATGCGCGCGCGTATCGGCTACATCCCTGAGCGTCAGCGCTATCACACCCGCTACAATGCCCGGGAGTACCTGCGCTTTCTGGGGCAGTTCAGCGGTCTGGCGGGAGCCGTGTTGCACGAGCGGGTGGAGCGTGAGTTGATCACCGTGGGGTTGCGCGATGCCGCCGAGCGGAGCCTTGGCACCTACTCCAAGGGTATGCTGCAACGCCTGGGTGTGGCCCAGGCCCTGCTCTGCGATCCGCATCTGCTGCTGATCGACGAGCCGACGAGTGGTCTTGACCCGGCCGGGCAGCGTGAGGTGATCGAACTGCTCGCCAGCGTGCGCGATCGCGGTCACACCGTCTTTCTCTGCACCCACTACCTGCAGGAAGTCGAAGTGCTCTGCGACCGGGTGGGCGTGCTGGCGGGCGGGCGCATCGCCGCTGAGGCCTATACGCGCGAGTTGCGTGACGTGGCGAGCAGCGTGCGCATCAGTGTCAGCCCGCTCAGCACTGAGTTGCAGGCGCAGATCGCGGCCCTGGGGCCAGGCGTGCGCTGTGAAGAACGGAGCGTGCGCCTCAGCCCGAACAGCACCGCGCTGCAGGCAGCGGTGCTGCAGGCGCTGCTCGATGCCAGGGTTGCGATCATCGCCCTGGAGCCGCTCGAAAGCCCGCTGGAGCGGCTCTACCGCGAGGCGATCCACGAGACGCTGCCCAGCCCGGCCGAGGCCCATGGGCTGCCCGCTGCACTCTGGGATCTGCCGCTCCCCGGCGAGTTGCCGCCATCAACGCCTGCCGATGGGCGGCGCGGCGAGGGTGATACACTGCTCAATGAACTGCTTGGCCGCACCGAGCGCGACCAGGATTCGGGTGAGCGCAAGCCAGGGGCATAGTCCCCGTGGCCGCTGACCGGCCCGGGCCAACGGCAGGGGGCGGCTCAACGGCATTGGTGTCAGGCAGGCTACCAACTCAGAGCGAGCATGCTATGCGTCTCCTTCGCTTTACCGGTTTTACCCTGCTGGAGTACCTGCGCTCAGGGCGAATCGTGATCGAAATCGTCGCCCTGCTGGCCGTGTTCTTCGTCTTTCTGCGGCGTCCGATGAATGCCCAGTACTTCTTCAGCGTGCTGGGCGTGTTCACACCGGCGCTCACCCTGTACACCATGGCTGCCTTCATCGGCCTGGGCGACCGGCCACAGGGCTATGTGCTGCTCGCACGGGGGATCGGGCGCGGCACCTTTCTGCTCGGCCTGTTCTTCGGCGCCTGCACCATCGTGGCGGGGGCCTACGGGCTGCTCAGCCTCGCCACGGCCGGCCTCAACCGCCCAGTTGACCTGGGGTTCGGCGACTGGCTGCTCGGCACCCTGCCACTGCTGCTCAACATCGGCCTGCTCGCCGCCCTGCTGCTCATGCTCTCGCCGCTGGTCTTTCCCACTGGCTGGCGCCTCGTCGTCCTGGGTCTGATCGCCCTGGCCTTCTCCAGCAACTTCATCGGTGGCACGCTGCTCGTTGCGCTGCCCGATGCGGTGCGCTCCGTCTTGCGGGCGCTGCAGGCGCTGCTGGGCGGGCCACTGGTGCCGGCGTTCTACGGTTTCCAGCTGGCGGTCACGCGGGACTACAGCACGCCGACCGCCATTGCAAACATCCTGGCGCAGGCCTCGTTGCTCGTCTCGCTGCTCGGCCTGTCAATCTATGCCTTTGCGCGGCGCGACTTGATTTTTAGTAATCAATAGCGATGTGACAGTGGATTGGCTCCTGGGGAGGGGAACGACCTGATGAGCGCTGGCACAACCAGGGAGCGGGCCGATGGGCTGATCGCCCGCGGCCGTGCGCTGTTGGAGCAGGGCGAGTTGGCGCGGGCGACCGACCTGCTCAACGAGGCGGTTCGCCTCTACTGGGCGGTGGGCGAGCAGTACACGGCCGCCGCGCAGATCGGCAACTACGGCTGGGCGCTGCGCCGCCAGGGCCGTGCGGACCTGGCGCGGCCCTACCTGGAGCAGGCGGCCACGCTGTTTGAGCAGATGGGGCTGCAGGAGTTTGCCGAGCGCCACCGTTTCGCCGCCGAGGACGCACACCCCGGGGTCACGGCGGAGTTGCTTGCCAGCCTGCCGCCGGCGGTGCGCGGGGCGCTGGAGCGGGCCGACGTGGCCGGGCTGCAGGTTGCGCTGGATGCGCTGTCGCTCGCCGAGCGCGAACTGGTGTTGGAGCGGCTGATGGCCGCCGGCATTGTCGCCGCGCTGGGCGGCGACGACGCTGCGGTGGATCACGCCGAGGCGTTGCGCCAGTTCGAGCCGTTGCTGCAGGGCATCGCCGCCGTGGCCCGTGGCGCGGAAACCGAGCGTGCCGAGGTCGAACTGGCCCTGGAGGACGTGGAGCGCAAGGGCTGGCGGTTGCGCACTGCCGCCGAGCAGATCTGGGCCGGTGAACGGCGCCTCGCGTCACTCACGCATGGGCTCGACGAGCTGGATCGTGCGCTGATCGAGCGCATCCTTACTATTCTCGCCGAAGTGGCGTAACCCGGGGGGGTAGCGGAAAAACGCCCGCAGTTCGGCGTACGTCTCGGCGGGGGCCTGATGACGATCACGAATGAAATCAGCCCCCCAGATCTCACAGGGTTGCCAACCCTGTGAGATCTGGGGGCTGATCGCGTGTGACGAATAAACCCGGCGAAAATGGTCATCTGTCAACCTGTACGAATTGACAGTTTACCGTTATTATATGTACAATCTCTGGCGATCGTGCTGCCTCGACCATGCTGCCCATGGCTTGCCCCACGTGCCTGCTGCCGTGCGGTGCTGGTTTCCGTGTCAACGCTGATACGCCTTTATCCTGGTGTTCGCTCCAGGAATGATAAGGAGGAAACGAAGTGGTTTCATCGCTCAGAGTCCTGCTGCTGGCCACGATCGCCCTGCTGGTTGCCGCCTGTGGGGGTGCGCCTGCAGCCCAGCCCACCGCTGCACCTGCACCGCAAGCCACGCAAGCTCCAGCTGCCCCGGCCACCGAGGCCCCGGCCGCCCAACCAACGGCGGCACCCGCGCCGACCGCACCGCCCGCAGCAAGTGGGCAGAAGCTGCGCTTCTCCTTCGGCGGCGGCCCCGTCGGTGGGGTGTTCCAGGTCTACGCCGATGTGCTCTCGCTGATCGTCGCCGGTGCGGACCCGAACCTCGAGCTGACCGCCGAGGGCACCGGTGGTTCGGCCGAGAATCTGCGCAGTGTCAACTCGGGTGACTTCCAGTTCGGCATCGTCTACTCGGGCGATGTGGCGCTGGGTGCCGAAGGCAAGCTGCCGAATGATACGACCCGGTACACCAACGTGCTGCCCGTGGCCCCGCTCTACGGCGGCGTGATCCATCTGGTCGTGAGTAAGAACAGCGGCATCGAGACGGTCGATGACCTGCCGGGCAAGCGCATCGCGCTTGGCAACGCCGGCTCGGGCGCGGCACTTTCGGCCGAGCGCTACTTCACCCACATGGGCCTGATCGACAAGGTGAAGGTGGAGTACCTGGGCTACTCACAGGCCGCTGCGGCGATGGGCGATGGCCAGCTCGACGGCTTCTGGATCCTCGCGGGCTTCCCGAACGCCTCGGTGACCGAGGCGACGACCTACACCGACATCCGCCTGATCGACGTCTACAACCCCGGCGTCGCGAAGGGCTTCTTCGAGGCCTACCCCTTCTACTCGGCCCGCGTGCTCACCGGTGGCGCCTACACCGGCGTTGATGAGGACGTGCCCAGCTTCCAGGATACTGCCCTCTGGGTGGCGAATGCCGATGTGCCAGAAGAGGTGGTCTACAACGCCCTGAAGGCGGTCTTCTCCGACGAGGGCCTCGAGCGTCTGCGCGAGGCCCACCCGTCGGCCAAAGAAGTGCAACTGGAGAAGGGCATCGAGGGTATTACCAACCGGTTGCATCCCGGCGCAGTGCGCTTCTGGGAGGAGCAGGGGGTGACCATCCCCGCCGAATTGCGCTAGCCTCGTCTGGGGAGAGGTACGGCGCTTAAGGTGAGAATCGGCAAAGGGGCGGGTTGGGGCGAAACATCGTTCGCCCCAGCTCGAGCCCGTTAGGGCGCAGGATTTTTCGACTCCCGGGCAACCCCGCTTTCCTTCTGCAAACTGTACCGTGTCTACGTTCTCGATGAGGAGATCCCGTCGCCATGGCAGAGCAGCACCCCGCTAACCAGCAGCCACCCGCCGATGACGTGAAAGAGCCCGCTGGCGCTCGCCAGGGGTCAGGCGAGAACGCGAACGACATCGACGAGACGACGCTGCAGAAGCTCAAGGAGTACGACGAGCCCTCCACGCGTACGCTCAATCGCTTCTGGGCGGCAGTGGTGGCTGTGCTCTCCGTGGGCATGGCTGGCTTCTACATCTACACGGCCGGCACGCTCCCGGCGCCGGTGCAGTGGCAGCGCGGCATCTATGTGATGCTGACTTACATTCTCATCTTGCTGCTCTATCCGGCTATTCCCAAACGGAGCCGTGCGCGGCCGCATGTTGATGGCTGGCTCGACCGGCTGCCCGACGGGCTGCGGGCGTTGCTAGTGCCGCGCGGCGGCCCCAGTGTGATCGACCTGATCCTGATCGCCCTGACCGTCACCACGGTGGGCTACTACATCATCAACTTCCGCGAGCTCCAGTTCCGTGCCGGCGCGTATAATGAGACTGATTTCGTCATCGCGACGATCGGCTTGCTGATCTCGCTCGAGATTGCGCGCCGTGTGCTCGGCTGGTCGATGACGATCATCGGCGCGGTCTTCATCCTCTATCTGCGCTTTGGCTACGTGCTCTACGATCTGCCGGTCCTGGGGGCCTTCGCCCACCGCGGCCGCACGCCGCAGCGCACGGCGACCACGCTCTTCTTCGACCAGGAGGGCGTGTTCGGGGTCATGGCCAACGTGCTGGTCTCCTACGTCATCCTGTTCATCTTCTTTGGCGCCTTTCTGCGCAAGTCGGGGGCGAGCAAGTTCTTCATTGACCTGCCGCTGGCCCTGGCGGGGCGCAGCACCGGCGGCCCGGCCAAGGTGGCGGTGATCTCCTCGGCGCTCTTCGGCTCGATCTCGGGCAGCCCGATCGCCAATACGGTCAGCACCGGCACGTTTACCATCCCGCTGATGAAGCGGGCCGGCTTCCGTCCCCACGTGGCCGGGGCGATCGAACCCTCCGCCTCGATCGGCGGCGCGTTTATGCCCCCCGTCATGGGCGCCGGCGCCTTCCTGATGGCCGAGTTGACCGCCACGCCCTATCCGATGATCGTCTTGATCTCGATCTTCCCGGCGATCCTCTATTTCCTCTCGGTGTTGACGATGGTGCACTTTGAGGCCAAAAAGCATGGTCTCAAAGGGATCGAGACCGGCGTACGCGCGATCGATATCCTCCGCAAAGAGTGGTACATGGCCACCCCCCTGCTGGTAATCGTCGTGCTGATGATGATCGGCTACTCGCCCGGCTATGCCGCCTTCTGGTCGATTATGTGCTGTATCGCGCTACTGGCCATTTCCCCGGAGAACCTCGCCGACCTGCGCAACCCGGCGGCCATTGGCGGTGGCTTGCTCAATGCCCTGGGGCGCAGTGTGGTGCGCCTGGTGCGCAGCGTGCTCGAGGCGATGCAGGACGGCGTGCGTGATACGCTGGTGATCGGTGCGACCGTTGGTGTGATCGGCATGATCGTCGGTACGATCTATGCGACCGGCATCGGCCAGCGCTTCACCAATATCATCGTCAGTCTCAGCGGCGGCAACCTGGTGATCGCGATCATCCTGATCGGTCTGGCTTCGCTACTGCTCGGTATGGGCGTGCCGGTCACGGCAGCCTATCTGATCACCGCCGTGCTGACCGTGCCGGCGCTCACCGACATGGGTGTGGCCCTGCTCGCCGCGCATATGATCGTTTACTGGTTCAGTCAGGACAGCAACATTACCCCGCCGGTCTGCGTGGCAGCCTACGCCGGGGCAGCGATCGCCAGGGCCGACCCCTGGAAGACGGGCTGGACCGCCTTCAAGTTTGCCAAGCTGCTCTATGTGATGCCGTTCCTCTTTGCCTTCAGCCCGGCCATTCTGCTGCTTGGCGAGGGTGGGCAACCGCTGCGCGAACTCGTTTTCCACGATGTGGCGCTGGCCTTCTTCTCCGGCACCATGGGCACGCTCGCCTTCTCGGCGGTCTCGATGTTCTTCCTGGTGCGGCGCACCAGTTGGTGGGAGTGGCTGATCGCCGCCTTCGGCACCCTGCTCTGCTTCTGGCCGAGCCTGCTCACCGACCTGGTCGGTATCGCGATCGTCGGCGCGGTCTGGTTCTGGCAGTACTACGATGTGCGGCGCCGGCGCCCGGCGGTGGCTCCCGCTCAGCCGGTGGTGGAGTCGTAAGCGGCCATGCTGCAGCACTACCTGGATCAGATCGATGCCTGGCTGGTCCGTGGTGAGCGGGTGGCGGTGGCGACCGTCGTCCAGACGATCGGCTCAGCGCCGCAGCAGGCGGGCGCGAAGCTGTTCGTCACCACGGGCGAGGCCATGGCCGGCTCAGTGAGCGGCGGCTGCATCGAGGGCGCCGTCTTCGCGGCCTGCCAGGAGGTGCTGGCGACCGGCCAGGCTCGCCTGCTGCACTTCGGGGTGGCCGACGAGACCGCCTGGGAGGCGGGCCTGGCCTGCGGCGGGACGATCGCGGTGTTCGTTGAGGTGCTGGGATGAGCCACGAGGCAGCGTGACGCAGTTCTACGACAAGGTGCGCGCAGCCATCCGGGCAGAGCAACCGGTGGCGACCGTGACGCTGATCAGCGGGGCGGGGCCGATTGGCGCGAAACTGCTGCTCTGGCCCGCCGGCGCGCTCGAGGGCAGCCTGGGCGACGCCGCGCTCGACGCGGTGGCCCGGGATGCGGCGGCGCCGCTGCTGGCCCGGGGCGTGAGCCGCCAGGTTGAACTGGCGAACCTGGGCGTCACGCTCTTCGTCGAGAGCTTTGTGCCGCCGCCGCGCCTGTTCATGGTGGGCGGCGTCCACATCGCGGTCGCGCTGGCCAGCATGGCTCGGGTGCTGGGCTTTCGCACGGTGGTGGTGGATGCACGTGCCGCCTTCGCCAGCGAGGAGCGCTTCGCGCACGTGAGCGAACTGGTGCTAGAGTGGCCAGACGTGGCCCTGGCCGGGCGGCTGGATGCGCGGAGCTGCGTGGCGGTGCTCACCCACGACCCCAAGCTCGACGATCCGGCGCTGCGAGTGGCGCTGCGTTCGCCGGCCTGCTACATCGGCGTACTGGGCAGCCGGGCCACCCACGCGAAGCGCCTCGCGCGCCTGAGCGCCGAGGGCTTCAGCGAGCAGGAACTGGCGCGCATCCACGGGCCGATCGGCCTGGCGATCGGCGCGAAGACACCCGAGGAGATCGCGCTGAGCATCCTGGCCCAGATCGTTGCTGTACAGAGGAGGGCCTGACCATGGACCCGAGGCTGGCCGAGTTGCTCTACGAGGGGGCGCTGGCGCTGCAGCAGGGCGACAAAGCCCGCGCGCGCGACTTGCTGTTGCAGGTGGTAGAGGCTGACGAGGGGATCGAAGAGGCGTGGCTCTGGCTGAGCGGCGCCGTAGACGACCCCGAGGATCAGCGCACCGCCCTGGAGAATGTCCTGGCGCTCAATCCGCAGAACCCGCACGCGCGCTACGGCCTCGAGGTGCTGGACGGAAAAGGGGAGGCGTGAGGCGAGGGGCGAGGAGGCGACGACGCGAGGGGCAAGGGGCGAGGAGGCGAGGAGGCGAGGAGGCGAGGAGGCGACGACGCGAGGGGCAAGGGGCGAGGAGGCGATGACGCGAGGGCACGATGCGCCCCGTAGGGCCGCAGCATGCGCCCCGGGCGCACGCCGGGAAGCGGCGCCCCACGGCGGCGAGTGCTTCGGCCTGACACGTTCCGGGGTGACCGGATGATGCGCGGAGGCGACGACGCGAGGGGCGAGGGGGCGAGCACGACGCCGTCCCGCCGCCCCGTCGCCCCGCCGCACATCATCTTCAGGGTGTCACGCCACTACCTTCCTTTTGCGATCGGGGGCGCCTGGGAGGGCGCCTCCGGGGCTTCGCGTTGCTCGGTCTGACCCACCCAGTAGGTATTGCGGCCCACGGTGGCAACCGCGCGAACCTGGATGCCGGCCACGTCGGTGAGGTCGGCCTCATTCACCAGGACCAGGGTGGGCTGGACGCCGTGGAAGCGATCGCGGTAGGCGGCCATCGCCGCGGCGATCTTATGGCTGACACTGAGCTTCGGGTTATCGTCGTACCACATCAGGAAGGGCGGGCTCTTTGCGGGCATGGGCGCCTCCTACGACTGAACGTGCCACGTTCCGGCACGTAGATCCTGAAACAGGGTGCAGCGACGCTGATCGGCGCAGCGCACCGCGAAGTAGCGCCGATCGGCGTGGCCGCCGCGGCCCGCTACCTCCCAGATGCGCTCGATCCGCGCGATGCGGTGTAGGGTGCCCCGGGCGCGGAAGCGCGCCGGCAGGAAGCCATAACGCTGTTCGGTGAGCTCGACCGGGTCGGCGGTGCTGTGGCCGTGCCGTACGAACTGGGGGCGGAAGAGCGAAGCGGTGCGCCAGGTGATCATCATACAAGCCTCGCGGGGTGTGTGTCACTGCTGGCGTTGAGTATATCAGAACAAATGTTCCGAGTCAAGCTTGAGTTCGTTATGCGGGTGTGTTATGATCACAGGGAGGAGGACAGGTGCAGACAGGGTGAGGGCCATGGCCCAGCGCGACAGCACAGCGGCAGCAGGCGAGCGCGAGCGGCTGGCTCGCCAGTATCGCGAACTGCTCGGTGAATACAAGACGGTGAACGCCGAGCTGGCCGATCGCTCGTGGACGCTGGCCGAGCTCGAGCAGCAGATCGCGGCGCTGGAGGCCGCGGCGGCACCGGGCGATCAGCGCGCGGCGGGGCGGCTGCACGCGCTGCGGCGCTGGCGCGGCACGCTCGAGGAGCAGGTGCTGGCCCACATGTACCGCGCCGAGGCGATCGCAGACGAGCTTGCCCGCTTGCGGGCTGCGCTTGATCGATAGCCTGGCTACTCCAGCACCAGTTCGCCACTCCGCCCACCCCGCTTGGCGACAAGCCGGATCTCACTGATACGCATGGCGCGATCGACCGCCTTGCACATATCGTAGATCGTCAGCGCAGCCACACTCACCGCCGTCAGCGCCTCCAGTTCCACCCCGGTCTGTCCCCTGGTGCGTACCGTTGCCTCGATCTGCAGGGCGTTGGCGCCCGGGTCGGGCTCGATCGTCACGCTCACGTGGGTGAGCAGCAGGGTATGGCAGAGCGGGATGAGCTCGGGGGTGCGTTTGGCTGCCATGATGCCTGCGATACGGGCCGTGGCCAGCACGTCGCCCTTGGGTGCGGCGCCGCTCAGGATCAGCTGAAGTGTGGCCGGCTGCATGCTGATCATCCCCCGGGCCACCGCCTCGCGCTGAGTTTCCGCCTTGGCGCCCACATCGACCATCTGCGCGCGGCCCTGCGCATCCAGGTGGGTGAGCTGCGGCTGCTCCTCGTTGGTGTGGTTCACTGGTCTACTCCTGTATCGGTTGCGACTACGCCGTCCACCCTTCGTCACCGGGTTGCGCGCCGACCCATCATCGCTGCTCGGATGCCGTCCACGGGGGGCAGTGCTGCGGCGCTGTCCCCCGTGGCGTGTTTATGGCCCATCCTCCTACACGTAGTCGCAATTGTAAAGTTTACATAACAAAAGGATCATGTGTCAGAAGGGGAATTGCGGCAGGAAAATGCTTGAAATGGTGGGGGCAGTGGTATATAATGTGGGCCACAGTGGGGTGAAGTGGAGGGAAGTGGGGAAAACGACAAACGTTCGCATCGATAATTCTTTCAGGTGGGGGACGCGCGCTGAGCCATGCTGGTCAGACGTAGGGACCAGGGGCGGCAGGGCGGCTCTCTAAGGCGGGCCAGTGTTTCTGGGCGAGTTCGAGCACATCATCGATGAGAAGGGCCGTGTCGCCATCCCCGCCCGTTTCCGTGAGGAACTGGGCGAGGGATTTGTTTTGACCCGGGGCTTCGATCTGTGCTTGCAGGCCTTCCCCTACCCGATCTGGCAACAACTCTCCGAGCGGGTCAGCAAATTGCCGTTTGCCAATGCCGAGGCGCGCAATATGCGCCGGATCCTCTTCTCACTGGCCGCCGAGGTGGAGATCGATCGTCAGGGGCGCATTCTCATCCCGCAGAATCTGCGCGAGTATGCCGGCCTTGCCGAGCAGGTGGTGATCAGCGGGATGAACACCTACTTTGAACTCTGGTCGGGTGAGCGTTGGAGCGACCTGCAGACGACGCTCACGGAGCAGGGCACTGCGATCGCCGAGCAGTGGGCCGATCTGGGGATCTGAGGGATGGATGGATTATGGGCCAGCCTGAGCCGTCTGCGTTTCAGCACATCCCGGTGCTGCTGCCGGCGGTGCTCGCCGCACTGCAGCCGCGGCCCGGCGCCTGCTTCATTGATGCGACGGTGGGCGGCGCGGGCCACGCTCTGGCCGTGCTCCAGGCCGCTCAGCCCGGCGGGCGGCTGCTCGGCATCGATGCCGACCCGGCGGCGCTCGCGGCGGCCAGGGCGCGGCTCGACGCAGCTGGTCTGCCCGCGGCCAGTTTCACGCTCGTCCACGGCCATTTCGCCGAGCTGGCAGCCCTGGCGCGCCAGCACGGCTTCGGCGCCGTCGATGGCATCCTGCTCGACCTGGGCGTCTCGTCCTATCAGCTCGATACGGCCGCGCGGGGCTTCAGCTTTGCCGCCGATGGCCCGCTCGATATGCGCCTTGACCCGAGCGGCGGCCCTACCGCTGCCGACCTGGTGAACCAGCTGGATGAACAGGAGCTGGCTGACGTGATCTATCGCTATGGTGAAGAACGGGGTTCGCGGCGCATCGCGCGCCTGATCGTCGAACGGCGCCGGCAGGCGCCGATCACGACGACCGGCGAACTGGCTGCCCTCGTCCAGCGGGCGGTCGGGCGCGGTGGGCGGGAGCGCATCCACCCGGCGACCCGCACCTTCCAGGCGCTGCGCATCGCCGTCAACCAGGAGCTTGCCCAGCTGGAGGCGGCTCTGCCCCAGGCAGTGGAGGTGCTCCGGCCCGGCGGACGCCTGGCGGTGATCAGTTTTCACTCACTCGAGGATCGGATCGTGAAGCAGTTCTTCCGCGCCGAGTCGGGCTATGGCGCCGGCGAGCCCCAGCATCCGCCCCGCCTGACGGTCCTGACTCGCAAGCCGATCGTGGCCGATGCGGCGGAATGCGCCGCCAACCCCCGCGCGCGCAGCGCAAAGCTGCGCGTCGCCGAACGACGCGCCGCGGCATGAATGCCAGCGGCTGCCCGTAGCGTTAACCCGAGACAGGAGAGAGCGCATGGCCGTCAATTCGCACCGCATCTCATCGATCGCAGGCGCCCGCGCGCGCCGTATGGCGCTGCCGCGCTACCTGCGCCTCGACGGTTCACGCTATCTGCTTGGTCTGGTGCTCATTCTCTGCCTGATGAGCCTGATCGTGCTCGCCCAGACCGGCGTGGTGGCAACCAGGGGCTATGCGATCAGCGACCTGGAGGCCGAGAAGGTGAGCCTGCTGCGCGCGCGAACCCAGCTCCAGGAGCGCCAGGCGCGCGCCCACTCGCTCGAGCGCATCCGCCGCCGGGCTGAGCAGAATGGCCTGCGCCCGGTCCGCGATGCGCAGATCCGCTACCTCGAACTGCCTGCCCTCTCAGCCCTGACCGCCCCGCCAGTCGACCCGGCTGGCCAGCCAGATGCGAGCAGCGACCGCGGTAACTAGCAGCGGCACGCGCGCCGCTCCACTAACAGGACGATACCACAGCGATGGCTACCCGCAGCACAACCCGGCTTGAGCGACCCCGCGCCACCACCGGCGGCGCACACGTCCGGCTTGCTCGCTGGCGGATCAATGCCATCCTGCTGCTCTGCCTGCTGCTGATCGCCCGCGTGATCCTGCGCCTCGGCGAATTGCAGGTGCTGCGCCACGCCGAACTGCGCACCCTGGCCGAGCGCGAGATCGCCCAGCAGATCACCCTGCTGCCCACGCGCGGCATGATCACCGATCGCCTGGGCAATGTGCTCGCCATGGACGTGGATCGTGAGAGCCTGTGGGTCATTCCCGGCCTGGTCAACCAGGAGAAGGCGCCTCGCCTGGCGCTGACCCTCGCGGCGCTGGTGGGCAAACCCGCCGATAGCATCCTCGATGCCCTGACGGATACGAAGCACTACTGGCTGCCGGTGGCGCGCTGGCTCGAACCTGAGGTTGCCGCCCAGATCGAGGCGCTGAACGAGCCCGGGCTACGCCTCGAGTACGAGCCGCGCCGCGTCTATCCCCAGGGCTCGTTTGCCGCCCAGGTGATCGGCGCCGTCAATTTTAACGGCGAAGGCATCAGCGGGATCGAGGCCTTCTATAACTCACAGCTCAAGGGCATCACCGGGACACTGGAGGCTGAGTTCGACGGTGCCCGTAACCCGATCGCGATCGCGCCCTCACGGACCGTGCCGCCGCGCAACGGCATCAACATCCAGACGACGATCGACCCGCTCATCCAGTATGTGATCGAGCGTGAGTTGAAGACCGCTGTCGAGGATCACAATGCCGATGGCGGCTCGATCATCGTCATGGATCCGCGGACGGGTGCAATCCGTGGGATGGCCAGTTGGCCCTCCTTCGATCCGAACCGTTACGGCGACTATCCGGAGGAAGTCTACGCGCGCAACCCGGCGGTCAGCAACCTCTATGAGCCGGGGAGTACCTTCAAGATGATCACGGTGGCCGCGGGGCTGCAGGCCGGCGCTTTCACCGCCGATACCGTGGTCAACGATACCGGGGTGGTGTTCCGCTACGGCTACTCGCTGAGCAACTGGAACAGCGGCGCCAATGGCATGCTCGACTCTGAGCGGGTGCTCTACTTCTCCAGCAACGTCGGCGCACTGCAACTCAACGAGTTGACCGGCCCCGAGCGCTTCTACGCCGCGCTGCGCGACTTCGGCTTTGGCCGGCCGACAGGCATCGAGCTCGGCGGTGAGGAGCAGGGGCTCGTTAATAGCTGGGGCAGCCCGACCTACAACGACCTGAATTTTCTCACCAACGCCTACGGCCAGGGCATCTCGGTGACCCCACTGCAGATGGTGCAGGCGGCGGGGGCGATTGCCAACGACGGCGTGATGATGAAGCCGTACATCGTCGAACGGCGCTGCGAGGGCACGGTCTGCACCGATACGGAGCCGGTGGTGGCGGGTCGCCCGATCGAGCGCGGCGTGGCCTGGACCGTGCGGCAGATGCTCGTCCACTCGGCCAACCACTACAGCCCGGTGGTGTGGGGGCCGATCACCGGCGATTACAGCGATACATGGCTCGTGCCCGGCTACCGGGTAGGGGCGAAGACCGGCACCTCGAGTATTCCGATCGAGGGCGGTGGCTACGATCCGAACTACACGATCGGCTCGGTGCTGGGCTTCGGCCCGGTGGACGATGCACACTACGTGGTGCTGGTCAAGATCGACCGGCCCAAGGACGATATCTGGGGCGTGGGCACTGCCATCCCGGTCTTCTACAAGGTGATGGACGAGTTGCTGCGCTACGAGCGGATCCCTCCCGACCCGGGTCTGGTCGATCCGGGGCAGTCATAGGCGCAGCCGGTGCGCCACCGGCGGTTATCAGCTACTTCTCATCAGGCGCGGCTTAGCCGCGGCGCATGGGAGAGGAGAACATGAACTATAATTGCCCCCGGTTATCCCCTGCGATCGATGGGGTGCGGAGGGCATCGTGCTGCGATTGATCGATGTGCTCATTGGCGTGCAGCCGCGCTGGTCACGGCATACACCGGAGCTTGCACCCGCCTGGCAGGCGGTGCGTTTCGGCGAGGTGGTGACCGACTCGCGGGAGGTTGAGCCGGGGACGCTCTTCCTTGCCCTTGCTGGTGAGCGTACCGATGGACACAATTTTCTGGCCGATGTGCTGGCGCGCGGCGCGCGGGGGGCCCTGGTCACCCGCGCGGCGGTGGAGGCGCGACGCACGGCCCTCGGCGGGCTGGCCCGCCCCTGGGCCATCGTCGATCCGGCCACTGGCGAGGGTCTGGCCGATACGCCGCCCGATGCGTGTTTGCTCATCGCCGTAGACGACCCGCTCATGGCTGTCCAGCGGCTGGCCGTCTACCATCGCCAACAGCTCACGCCGACCGTTGTTGGTATCACCGGGAGCGTGGGCAAGACCTCCACCAAGGAGGTCGTGGCGGCCGTCCTGGGCCGCCGGTTCCGAACCTTAAAAAGTAAACGCAGCTATAACAGTGAGGCCACCCTCCCGACCTCCCTGCTCCGGCTCACGCCCGACCACGAGGTCGCCGTGCTGGAGTTGGGCATGTGGGCGCCGGGCGAGATCCGCTTTCTGGCGGCGCTCGCCCGGCCCCAGGTCGGGATCGTGACCAATGTCGGCCCGACCCACCTGGAGCGCCTGGGCAGCCTCGCAGCGATCGGGTGGGCCAAGAGCGAGTTGCCCGAAGCCTTGCCCGCCGATGGCTGGGCCATCCTCAATGCCGATGACCCACGCGTGCGGGCCATGGCCGCCCATACCCCGGCCCGCGTCTTCACCTATGGGCTGGCCCCCGATGCCGACCTGCGGGCCGATGACCTGGTGAGCTTCGGCCTCGATGGGATCGGCTTCACCGCTCACCACGCCGGCGCCAGTATCACCCTGCGCCTGCCCCTGCTCGGTAGGCATAGCGTCTATACGGCCCTGGCTGCCGCAAGCGCCGGCCTGGTGCTCGGCCTCAGCTGGCATGAGATCATCGCTGGCCTGTGTGACCCGGAGCCCATGCCGCGCGTCAGGATCGTCGCGGCCCAGGCCGGCGCGACGATCATCGACGACAGCTATAATGCCGCCCCGCTCTCCACGCTCGCCGCCCTCGATCTGCTGGCTGAGCTCGCCGGGCGCAAACTGGCCGTGCTTGGCGATATGCTCGAACTGGGCGCTGCCGAACAGGCGGGCCACCACGCCGTGGGCCAGCGCGTCGCCCAGGTCGCCGAGACGCTGATCGCGCTGGGCCCACGGGCGCGCTGGATCGCTGAAGCGGCCCGCGAGGCAGGGATGGCCGGCGAGCAGGTGCATGTCGCCGACTGCCACGAGCAGGTCCTCGCCGTCCTGCGCCCGTTGCTGGCACCTCGGACCTACGTGCTGGTCAAGGGTTCCCGCGGCATGGAGATGGAGCGTATCGTCGCAGCACTACGCCCGCGACCGGAGGAGGAGTAACGTGGACGTCCTACGTGCGGTGCTGGTGCAGGACATGGCCCGCGCGCTGCTGCTTGCCGCAGCCGCATTTGTGCTGACCTTGCTCGTCGGCGCATGGTACGTGCCCTTCGCCCGCCGCCATAAGCTCGGGAAACAGATCCGCAGCGATGGCCCCCAGAGCCATCTGACCAAGATGGGCACCCCGACCATGGGTGGGATCATGGTCGTGAGCACCGTGGTGCTGCTCACGGTGCTCTTTAACCTGGTGGACCGCTGGTCGATGCTCCTGCCGCTCGCCGTCTTGCTCAGCTTCGCCGTCCTGGGTGGCATCGACGACTGGATGACGCTCACTGGCGCTCGCTCGAAGAGCTATGGCTTCACCGTGCGCTACAAGTTCTGGCTGATGATGGCCGTGGCCTTCGTCGCCTCCCTGGCGCTCTACCTGCCGCCGCCGTTTGGCCTCGGCCACGAGGGCCAGCTCCAGATCCCGTTTGTTGGCATACGCGATATTGGCGTCTTCTTCATCCCTATCGCCACGCTGATCATCGTCTTCATCTCCAACGCGGTGAACCTCACCGATGGCCTCGATAGCCTCGCCGGCTGGAACTTGACCCTGGCCTTCGGGGCCTATGGCGTGATGACCTTCCTGGCCGAGCCGCGGCTGACCAACCTGATGGCCTTCTGCTTTACCCTGGTGGGGGCCTGCGCGGCGTTCCTCTGGTACAACGCCCACCCGGCCCAGGTGTTTATGGGCGACCTGGGGGCGCTCGCCCTCGGCGCGACGCTCGCCGTGGTGGCGCTGCAATCGCAGCAGTGGCTGCTGCTTCCCGTGGTCGGGATCGTCTTCGTGGTCGAGGCGCTCTCGGTGCTGCTGCAGACCGGCTATTTCAAGTGGACCCGGCGGCGCTACGGTGAGGGCCGCCGCATCTTCAAGATGGCGCCGCTGCACCACCACTTCGAACTCCTCGGCTGGAGCCAGGTTCAGGTAACCCAGCGCTTCGTCCTGATCGCGGCGGTGGCGGCGATGGTCGGCATCTCGCTCGCGATCACCTTCGCCACGCCGGCGCCCCAGCGGGCCGAACAGAACCCGACCACGCAGGTGGTTGAGGGTAGCCCCTGATCCGGCGATGAACCTGCACGGCAAGCGTATCCTGGTGATGGGGCTCGGCGTCCACGGTGGGGGCCTCGGCGTCGCCCGCTGGTTGCTCCACCAGGGGGCCAGCGTCACTGTCACCGATATGGCTAGCCCCGCGGCGCTGGCGGAGCCGCTGGCCGCGCTCGAGGCCGCCGCCAGCGCGCTCGGCGCCAGCGTGGCCTACACGCTCGGCGAACACCGCGCCGCTGATTTCACGAGTGCCGACCTGGTGGTCGCCAATCCCGCGGTACGCCCCGACTCGCCCTGGCTGGCGCTGGCCCACGCGGCCGGGGTGCCGGTCGAGACGGAGATGACGCTCTTCTTCCGCGCCTGCCGTGGCCCGATGCTCGGCGTGACCGGCACCAAGGGCAAGACGACGACCACCCTGCTGCTCGCTGCTATGCTGCGCGAGCGCTTCCCCACGACGGTCGTCGCCGGGAACCTGCGCATCTCGGCGCTGGAGGCGCTTCCGATGATCGACGCGACAACCCCGGTGGTGCTGGAACTGTCGAGCTTCCAGCTGGAGCGGCTCGGCGCGGCGGGCCTGAGCCCCCAGTTCAGCCTGATCACCAACTTGTCGCCCGACCACCTGAACTGGCACGGCTCGCTGGAGGCGTATGCCGCGGCCAAGCGCCAGATCTACTGGCATCAGCCCGCCACCGGGGTGGTGGCGCTCAATGGCGCTGATGATGGCTCCGTCGCAGCCTTCCCGCTCGCCGCGGGTGACTACCGCTACCCCGGCCGGCTGATCGCCGTCTGCCCCGGCCCCACCTGGTCGGCTGAGGCCAGCGCCTACCGCCGGCATGCCGCCGCAACCGTGACGTTGCGCGGCGCTACGATCCACTGGGATGACCGGGCTGCTGCGTTTGGCGCGATCAGTCCAGCTGGCGGTGAGCCACTCTTTGCCCGCGACGACCTGCGCTTGCCGGGCGCGCACAACCTCGCCAATGCGATGCAGGCAGCCGCGCTGGCGCGAGCCTTCGGGGTCGAGGCCGGGGCCATTCGCGCCGCGCTGCAGGGCTTCGGCACGGTGGAGCACCGGCTCGAACTGGTGCGCGAGTTGGCGGGCGTGCGTTACGTCAACGATACCACGGCCACCAACCCGGCCGCTGCACTCGCCGCGCTCGCCGCGCTCACCACCCCGATCGTGCTGATCGCCGGCGGCGCCGACAAGGAATTGACGTTTGATGCCCTGGGCGCGGCAATTGCTGGCCGCGTGAAGGCGCTGGTCCTGCTGGCGGGCACTGCCACGCCCCGGCTCGCCGCGGCGGTGCAGGCCGGTCAGGCGACCGCCACTGGCCGTGGAGTGCCGATGGTGATCGCGGGGCCGTATGACGACCTCGCGGCCGCCGTGCGGGCGGCGCGGGAACTGGCCGCGCCGGGAGACACGGTGCTGCTCTCGCCGGGCTGCGCGAGCTTCGGCATGTTCCGCAATGAGTTCCACCGGGGTGACGTGTTCCGGCGCATTGTTGGCGAGCTATGACCCAACCACACGATGAGCGCGAGGTCCAGAGCGAGCCGCCCGAGCCAGCCGGGGAGCAACGCATCCCTGTGCGCGTGGCCTGGGGCAACCAGCCACGGGCCGTCTATGTGATCCTGGCGGCGATCGCCGTCATCTACCTGCTGAGCGCCCTGCTGAGCGGCGGGCTGTTTCAGCCCTCGTTGCTGGTCCTGATCGTGCTCGGGGCCAAGGAGAACAGCCTGATCGATGCAGGCCAGTACTGGCGCCTGCTCACCGCCACGTTGCTGCACGCGAACCTGATCCACGTCTTCTTCAATAGCTTCGCGCTCTACGCCCTTGGCCCGGAGAGCGAGCGGATCTATGGCACCGCCCGCTTCCTCGCCGTCTACGTCCTGGCCGGCATCGGGGGCAGCGTGGCATCCTATCTGCTCTCGCCCGCGCCCTCAGTGGGCGCCAGCGGCGCCATCTTCGGCCTGATCGGCGCCCTGGGTATCTTCTACTATCTCAACCGCGCCACGCTCGGCGACTTCGGGCGCGCTCAGTTGCAGAGCATGGCCGCCATCGCGGTGATCAACCTGATCATCGGCTTCTCCTCCCCCGGCGTGATCGACAACTGGGGACACATGGGCGGCCTGGCCGTCGGCACGCTGACGGGCCTGGCCCTGGCGCCGCGCCTCGCCATCGCCCTGGACCGCTACCCGCCCGTCCTGGTCCGCAGCTTTCCGTCGTGGGGCTGGGGCGCTGCGCTGGCGACCTTCGCCGCGCTGGCGGCGCTGGCACTGTTACTGCCCGGGGCCGGGTGACGCTCGCCCCGGTGCCAAGGGGGGACCAGTGACCGACCGAATCTCCAGACCGGATTACGTCTTGCTCGCGACTGTCGGCTCGCTCGTGGCCCTCGGCCTGGTGATGGTCTACAGCGCGAGCTTCGTCGAAGCCTTCAACATCCATCAGAACCAGTACTACTACCTCATCCGCCAGACGATCGGCGCGATCATCGGCACGATCGGCATGCTGGTAGCTGCCCGCATCGACTACCGGTTCTGGCGCACATACTCGGTTCAGTTGATGGGCGGCGCGTTGCTGCTGCTCTTCCTGGTGCTGATCCTGCCCGACTCGATGACCCGGGTCAACAACTCGCGCTCCTGGATCCGCATGGGCGAGGGGGTGTTCGGCCTGGTGAGCGTGCAGCCCGCCGAACTGGCCAAGCTGGCGATCATCATCTACTTCGCCGACTGGCTGTCGCGGCGCAGCGAGAAGATCGGCAACGTCTCCTATGGCCTGATCCCGTTCAGCGTGATGCTGGGCCTGGTGTGCGGTCTGGTGATGCTGCAGCCCGACCTGGGAACAACGGTGGTGCTGGTGTTGATCGGCGGGGTGATCTACTTCGCGGCCGGTGCGAAACTGTGGCACGTGGCCGGCGCGACCGGCCTCGCCGTTGCGGCTTTCTGGTTCCTGGTCAACGTGATGGGCTTTCGCAACTACCGCATCCTGGCCTTCCTCGATCCGTGGAAGTACTACCACAGCTTCGGCTTCCAGCCCATCCACGCCATGCTGGCCCTTGGCAACGGCGGCCTCTTCGGCCTCGGGCTCGGCCAGGCGCGCCAGAAGTTCCAGTGGCTGCCCCAGGCCTATACCGATGCGATCTTCGCGATCATCGGCGAGGAGCTCGGGCTGATCGGCACGGTGGCGGTCATGGCCGCCTTCGCGGTCATCGCCTATCGCGGCTTCCGCATCGCCGGTCGCGCGCCGAACCCCTTTGCGGCCCTCGTCGCGGTGGGCATCACCAGCTGGCTGATCATCCAGGCGCTGATCAACATCGCTGTGACGACCTCGCTGCTCCCGTTCACCGGGCTGACCCTGCCCTTCCTCTCCTATGGCGGCACCTCGCTGTACACGAGCATGATCGCGGTCGGCATTCTCCTCAATATCTCGAAGCATATGCTCCGGCACCAGCCCCAGGAGATCACCGATGCCCCGCTCCCCCGGCGCGCCCCGGCTTTCGCCTTCCCAAACCCTCTTGCTGTCTGGCGGGGGCACGGGCGGCCACGTCTACCCGGCGCTGGCGGTCGCCGCAGCTATCGACGCCGCTGAACAGCACGCCCCCCCGCCGCTGGTCTATGTGGGCAGCGTGGGCGGGATGGAGGAGCGGATCGTGGCCGCAGAGAGCAGCTTGCCGTTCCGCGGTTTGCCCGCTGCGGCGCTGCGCGGCCGCGGCCCGCTGCAACTCGCCCGCGGCGCCGCGACCATGCTCGCCGGGCTGCGCCAGGCCCGGCGCCTGCTCCGTGAGTTGCGTCCCGGCGCCATCCTCGGCACGGGCGGCTACGTCTGCGTACCACTCTTCATCGCCGCCCGCGGGCTGCGCATCCCGACGCTCATCTACCTGCCCGATGTGATCCCCGGGCTCGCGGTGCGCTTCCTCTCGCGCATCGCCACGCTGACCGCGACCAATGTGGCCGAGGCCCTGCCCCACCTGGGCCTGCAGCCCGGCCACCCGCGCGCGCTCGTCACCGGCTATCCGCTGCGCGCAGAGTTGTTCGGGCAGGACCGGGCGGCCTGCCGGCGGGCCTTCGCCCTGGCCGACGAGCCGCCGGTGGTGCTGGTCTACGGCGGGAGTCGCGGCGCCCGTAGCCTCAACCGGGCGATCGAGGCTCTGCTGCCGGCACTGCTGGAACACTGCCAGCTCATCCATGTGTGCGGGCGCGAGGGCGACGAACAGTGGCTGCGAACCGCCGCTGAGCACTTGCCGGCCGCCCTCCAGGCGCGGTATAAACTGTACCCGTATCTGGCGAGTGGGGAGCAGCCCCAGTCGATGGTGCGCGCCCTCGGCGCGGCCGATCTGGCGATCTGCCGCAGTGGCGCCTCAACGCTGGGTGAGTTGCCTGCGGTGGGCCTGCCTGCCGTGCTGGTGCCCTACCCGTATGTGCACCAGGACGAGAATGCCGACTACCTGGTGCACCGGGGCGCGGCGCTCAAGGTCGCCGATGCGGCCATGCTCGGCAACGGGCCGCCGCAGGACGGGCCGCTCTTCCGAGCGGTGCTGCACCTCATCCACGACCAGGGCGAGCGAGAACGTATGGCGGAGCGGAGTCGGGCGCTGGCCCGGCCGGACGCGGCGCAGCACCTGGCCGGTGCGCTCCTCGGCCTCGCTGCAAGGAGTGCTGGCTGATGTTCTTCACTGAAGCAGGTCGTTCGATGATCCATTGGCTCACCCTTGTCCCCCTGGCCCAGGGTACGCTCACTGTGACCTTGAGCGGAGTTGTCCTGCTGCTGATCTTTATGGCGCTGGGCGCCTACTGGGGCTTTCAGCAGGGCTTTCGCAACGTGCTCACCCCGGCCCTCTGGACGATCGTCGCCTACATCCTTACGGTCCAGGGCGGCGATTTCGTGGTCGGGCTGATCAACCGCTTCTGGCAGAACGGGCCGGCCCTGGTGGCCTTCGCCCTCGGCCAGAACCCGGCCAGCGCGCCCGAGCTCGACCCGCTGATCACGCCGGGGTTTCAGATCCCGCTCTTCTTCCGCGTGATCACCTTCGTGGCGCTGGTGCTGCTCGGCTTCTTCTTCAACAAGAGCGCGAGCTGGAAGGGGCCGCCCAAAGAGGCCCTGGCCAAGCCGCTCGGCCTGTTTGTCGGCGCGCTGATCGTGCTGCTCTGGTCGAATGGCGCAGTGGTCTTCTGGGATGAGTATGTGGCGGGCAATGGCGGCTTCGGCGGCCCGCTGGCACTTGTGCTCAACACCCTGCCCAACGTCAGTGTGCTCATGCCCTCGTTGATCACGGTCTTCTTTCTCATCCTGATCATTCTGATCCTCTTCAATTTCCCGAAGATCTGGAAACCTGAGGGCGGCGGTGGCGGCGGTGGAGGCAAACGGTGAGCCCGATGCACTACCATATCGTCGGCATCGCCGGCGCCGGGATGAGCGCCATCGCTGGCCTGCTGCTTGACCAGGGCCATACGGTCAGCGGCTCGGACCAGGTCGCCAACCGGCTTACGGCGGCGCTGGCCGCCCGCGGCGCCACGATCTACCAGGGCCACGACCCGGCCCACGTCGCCGGGGCCGACATCGTGCTGGCAACCGCCGCCGTGCGTGCCGACCACGTGGAACTGGCTGCGGCCCGGGCAGCCGGCATTCCGATCAGCGGGCGGGCCGAGCTGTGGCGCCAGTGGTCGCGCCAGCGCCCGGTGGTGGCGGTGGCCGGCACCCACGGCAAGACCACCACCAGCGCCATGATCGCCGTGGCGCTGCGCGGCGCTGGCCTCGCAGCCGGCTACCTGATCGGCGCGGAGGTGCCCGACCTGGGCGGCAATGCTGCCTGGGGCGAGCCCGCGGCGCCGCTGGTGATCGAGGCCGATGAGTACGACCGGGCCTTCCTCGCGCTCAGCCCGGCCATCGCGGTGATCACCAACGTTGAATGGGATCACCCGGACATCTATCCCGACGCCGCGCGTTATAGCGCCGCCTTTGCCCGCTTCGCCGCCCTGGCGCCCAATCCGGCCCACGTGGTGGCCTGTGGTGAAGATGCCGGTGTGTTGGCCCTTGGCCTGGCCGAGGCCACGCTCTATGGCATCGAAGAAGCCCTGGCCAGCGACCCGGTCTCGTGCCGGCTCGCCCCGCTCGACTGGGCGGCCAGCGGCGTGGCCCCCATCCCCGGTGGGGGCGTGGGCTTCGACCTCTGGCGCTACAACCGGCGCCGGTTCGCCCAACAGCGGCTCGGGCGCCAGGAGTTGCACCTGCCCGGCGCCCACAATGTGCGCAACGCCCTGGCTGCCCTCGCGGTCTGTGCGCTGCTTGCGGTGCCGCTCGATGCGGCGGCGGCGGCCCTGGCTCGTTTCGGCGGCAGCGCCCGCCGCTTCGAGCTCAAGGGCGAGGCCGGCGGGGTGACGGTGATCGACGACTATGCGCACCATCCGACCGAGGTGCAGGCAACCCTGGCCGCGGCCCGCCAGCGCTACCCCGGACGGCGCCTGGTGGCCTATCTGCAGCCCCACACCTTCAGCCGCACCGCCGCGCTGCTCGCCCAGTGGCCCGCAGCCTGCCACGCCGCCGATCTGCTGCTGGTGGGCGATGTCTATGCCGCCCGCGAGCAGGGCGATGCTGTGGCCCTGGCCCAGGAACTGGCCGCTCGCGCGGTCGCGGCGGGCATCGACGCGCACTATGTCGGTGACCTTGCCAGCGCCGCCGCCGTCCTCGCTACCATGACACAACCCGGCGATGTCGTGCTGACCCTCGGTGCGGGCGATGGCGACCGGGTCGGCCTGGAGTTGCTGGCCCACCTGGGCCAGAACGCGGGACAAGCAGCAGCATGAGGCGCACGACGATGGTCGCACCGCCCCCCGTTCCCATCCGCGAGCACGAGCCCATGGAGCGCCACAGTTCCTGGCGCGCCGGCGGTGCAGCCCGCTACTACGCCGAGCCGGCCAGCCCTGCGGAGGCGCAGGCCCTGGCGGCCTGGGCCCGGCTGCAAAGCCTGCCCCTGGCCTGGGTGGGCCGTGGCACCAACCTGCTCGTGCGCGACGCCGGCTACCCGGGGCTGATCGCCAGCTACCGCGCCCAGGATTGGCAGATCACAGAACAGGGCGACAGCGCGCTGCTCTCTGTGGAGGCCGGCGCCCCCATGGCCGGCCTGGCGCGCCGCCTCGCCGCGATGGGCTGGGCCGGGCTCGAGTGGGCCGAGGGCCTGCCCGGTACGGTTGGCGGGGCCGTCTTCGGCAATGCAGGTTGCTACGGCGGTGATACGGCCCAGGTGCTCGTGCGCGCCGAGATCCTGATCGATGATGTGATCGAGAACTGGCCGCTGGAGCGGCTGGCCTACGGCTACCGGACCAGCGCGCTCAAGCGGGCGGACCTCGCGCCCGGCGCTATCCCGCCCCTGGTGCTGGCGGCGACCTTCCGGCTCACCCGCGGCGACCCCGCCGCGCTGATGGCGGCCATGGGCCGTACGGCGGCTGAGCGCAAGCGCAAGACGCCGGCCGGCAGTTCGTGCGGCAGCGTCTTCAAGAACCCGCCGGGAGAGAGCGCCGGGCAACTCATCGAGCGGGCCGGGCTCAAGGGCCGCCAAGTGGGCGACGCGGTGATTAGCCCGATCCACGCCAACTACATTGTCAATACCGGCGCGGCCAGCGCCGCCGATATCCTCGCCCTGGTGGCGATCGCGCGCGATGAGGTTCGCCGGCAGTTCGGCATCGCGCTTGAGCTTGAGGTGTGCATACTCTAAGTGGTTCATCCGGCAAGTCCCGTGTCACCCTGAGCGAAGCGAAGGGTCCCGGTCGAGATGCTTCGCTGCGTCTACCCTGAGCGAAGCGAAGGGCTCAGCATGACAAATGACTTGGCGGATGAACCACTAACCGGGCCGGACCTCCGTCCGCCCGCTCGCTCCGCAACAGGGAGAGCCCTATGACCAGGAAGCTACGTGTCGCCGTCCTCTTCGGCGGCCAGAGTGGTGAACACGAGGTCTCCCTCGTATCGGCCCAGGCGGTGCTGGCGGCCCTCGACCCGGCACGCTACGACGTGCTGCCGGTGGGCATCACCAGGCAGGGGCGCTGGCTGGCCGGCCCGGGGGCCCACGCCGCCCTGGTGGCCGCCGCTGACCGCGATCGCCTCCCGGTCGGGGCAACGACCGTCGCACCGGCGTCATCGCTGGTTGAGGACTTCACCCTGCTGCCCCCCTCGCACCCGGTCGATGTGGTCTTTCCGGTGCTTCACGGCCCTATGGGCGAGGACGGCACCGTCCAGGGCCTGCTGGAACTGGCGGGCCTGCCCTATGTCGGCTGTGGGGTGGCAGCCAGTGCCGTGGGTATGGACAAGGCGCTGATGAAAGCCGCCTTTGCCGCCGCCGGCCTGCCGCTACTGCCCTGGCTCCTGGTGCGCCGCACCGAACTGGCCGCCGACCCGGAGGCCGTCTGCGCGCGGGTCGAGGCCGCACTGCACTACCCGGTCTTCGTCAAGCCGGCGAACATGGGCAGCAGCGTTGGTGTCAACAAGGCCCGCGATCGCGCGAGCCTCCAGGCTGCCCTGGCCGAGGCGGCCGGCTACGACCGGCGCATCGTGGTCGAGCAGGGCATCCCGGCGCGTGAGATCGAGATCAGCGTGCTGGGCAACGATGAGCCTGCGGCCAGCGTTCCCGGCGAGGTAGTGCCCTCCGGCGAGTGGTACGACTACGCCGCCAAATACCTCGATGGCGCCTCGCAGCTCTTCATTCCGGCGCCGATCGATGCCGAACTGACGGCACGGGTGCACGAACTGGCGCTGCAGGCCTTCCTGGCCATCGACGGCGCCGGGCTGGCCCGCGTCGATTTCCTGCTCGACAAGGAGACCGGCGCACTC
This sequence comes from Chloroflexaceae bacterium, assembly GCA_034432515.1. Taxonomy (GTDB): domain Bacteria; phylum Chloroflexota; class Chloroflexia; order Chloroflexales; family Chloroflexaceae; genus JACAEO01. The sequence goes on from DAOUBZ010000504.1 coordinate 25,683, forward strand.
TGGCTGAACGAGGTGAACACCATGCCCGGCTTCACCCCGATCAGCATGTACGCCAAGATGTGGGCCGCCAGTGGGCTGGCCTACCCCGATCTGCTCGACCGGCTGATCCAGCTGGCCCTGGAGCGCAAGCGGGGGCCTGGCACGCCAGGTTCCACCTGAGGCAGGGACCCACGCCTATGGACTACAACCCCCCGAATACGCGTGAGCGCATCGCGGCCCGCCGCCAGCAGCGGCGCAAGGCGGCGCCTACGCCCGCGCCGGCGCGCCGCGCGCCCGTGGC
>DAOUBZ010000505.1:0-3668 GCA_034432515.1 Chloroflexaceae bacterium
CGCGCTGCAGGAGCTGGCGCGCCTGGCCGACCCGCTGCTGCTGGCGGTCGATGGCCGGCTGCGCGGCGAGCCCGACGCCGACCCGACCGCGGTGCTCCGTGGCCTCAGCGCGGCCGAGACCGGCCTGCTGCTCGACCTCTTCGCCGATGTGCCGGCGCTGCAGCACGCCCTGGCGGAGGCTGCGAGCGGGACGCTCGACGAGGATGAGCAGGCCGCGGTCTGGGAGCTGGCGGCCGACGCCCTGGCCAGCCTGCTCTGGCGGCTGCCCTGGATGAAGGAGCAGGCGCGCTTCTACGAGGCCCTCGGCCAGCGCTACCTGCGCAGTGCCGCCTACCTGCTGCTGACCTGGGAGCCGCCCGAGGTGAGCGGGGCAGCGATTGCCGCCACCCTGCGCCACGCCATCGGGCGCGAGGTGCAGCCGCTGGAGCAGCTCCCGTCCCCGCTGGAGAGCGGCTACCTGGAGGAGGCGACGCGCCTGCGCCCCGAGCAGCCGGGCGCGCCCTGGCTGGCCGTGCTGCTCTCCTACGACCTGCGCGGGACCTGGGACGCGACCACGCTCCACCCGCTGCTCGACGTCGCCTTCGACGTGGCCCTGGCGATCGACATCCAGACCCTGGGGCGCAACCGGGCCATGCGCAGCGCCGAGCTGGCCTTCAGCACCGCGCGCATGCTCGCCCGCGACCAGCAGGTGATCGACGTGCGCGCCCAGCGCGTGCTGGCCGACGCCGAACTGGTGATGCACCAGCTCACCCACCAGAACCTGCACCTGGTCCAGATCGCCGCCCTGGTCGGCGGCGCCACTGCCGAGGAGCTGGAGGCCAACGTCGCCGAGGTGCAGGGGCGGCTGGGCACCCAGCTCCGGCTGATGCGCCCCGCCGGCGCCCAGGCCGAGCTGCTCAAGCTCTGGAGCGTCACCCCGACCAGCCAGATCGACGCGCCCTTCAAACGGCGCACCGTGCTCTCGCACGGCGTCGGCTGCTGCGCCGGCATCGTCGGCTATCACCGCGCCTCCGCGACGAGCGGTCTCTTCTGGGGCATGGACGCTGTGCGCCGCGCCCCCCTGTTCTTCGACCTGTTCGCCAACAATCAGGCGGCGCACATGGTCATCCTTGGCAAAACCGGTTTCGGCAAGACCTATTTTTTGAACCTGCGAGCCGGAGGCCCAGGGGCTGGCCCGCGACCTGCGCCTGCTGCTCTTCGGCAGCAGCGCCGACGGCGCGACGACGCCGACCTCGCTGGGGGCCAGCTTCAACGCGACGACGACGGTGGACTGGAACTTCGGGCGCGACATCAACTACTACGACTTCTCAAGCGTGCCCGAGCTGCTGCGGCCCTTCTACTACGCGCAGACGATCGGGGCGATCAACCGCTACATGCGCGACCCGAAGCGCGACACGCGCCACCGCACGCTGCTGCTGATCGACGAGTTCGCCTACGTGACCCAGATCGAGACCCTGGCCCGTCTGGCCGCCGAGATCTGCAAGGTCGCGCGCAAGTACGGCATCGGCTTGGTGGCCATCGACCAGAACCCGGGTACGTTCCTCGACGGTGAGAACGGGCGCTTCATCTTCGAGAACGCGGTGGGCAAAGTGCTCTTCCACCTCGACGACCTGCCGGCGCGCCAGATGGGCGCGGCGATCTCCGACCTCACCCCGGCCCACGTCGAATTCCTGAGCCACGCCGGGGTCGGCGAGGCCCTGGCGGTGGTCGGCAACGATGTCTACGTGATGACGGTGGAGAGCAATCCGAAAGAGCTGCGGGCGCTCAGGGGGTCATGATGAGGCCGGCTCGTCTTCATCCGGGAGCAGTAATTGAAGCAGCTCGCGCTGCAGCTGCAACAGCTCACTCTGTTCGCGCAGGAGCACTGCCTGCTGGGTCGTGAGCTGATCAAGCACTGTCACCAACTCACGGTAGCGCTCAAGCAGGCGCTCTCGCTCACTCTGGGTGATGCGACGCTGCCGATAGGCGACAAGTGGCGGGCGATTAAGGCGCATCCGCCGCAGAGTAAAGCCGCCCTGCTCAGTGCGTGGATGAAGGGTGCCGTCGGCAAGCAGCAGGAAATGGTCTGAAAACGATGACTCGCGCGGGTTCCAGAGCGAAGGCTCACCAGGCATCGGCCAATAGTCGGCTTTGAAGGTGTTGCAGTTATGGCAGCAGTACAGCAGGTTATCCGGCTCGTTCGAACCGTGGTGGGAGCGCGGGCGATAGTGATCGATCGTCAACTCGCCGCCGGTATCCGCCTCGCTGACGCCGCAGTACTCGCAGGCGAAGTTGGCACGGGTACGCACAGCAAGGCGGAGATCAGGCGCAATGGTCATGCCGCGTGTGTGGAAGGCAGGTGGCGGAGGCGCTGCTGGAGATCGGCAATCTCGCTGCGCAGGCGCGTATTCTGGGCTGTCAGTTCCTGGATCTGGCGGCTCGTCGACAAAATGCGTGCGATCGCCTGCTCCACCCCGGCCTGGAGGTCGCGCAGGTCGTCGGGCAGCGTTGCAACACCGAGCGTCGCAGCCTCAGCCGCATCCTGGGCCGCATACCAGGCGTCAAGCTGGGCCTGCTCATCAGCGGTGAGCGTATGCCCACGCGTTGCGCGGTCATGCAATTGTTTCATCTGGGGTGCGTCGCCAGTCATCAGCAGCCTCGAAAGTCCACAAGCACATCTGTTAACGCGATCTGGTTCCACATGGTACCACAGGAATGTCAACATCACCATGATGGAAAGAGTACGATTGAGAAGCGACGATGCCACAGCTACTCTGGCGCCTTGAGGGCGCGACAACCGAGCTCCTGCCCGATGCAACCGGCCTGACCGCGGGCCTGCGCTTGCATCTGGCCCACGCGCCGCTGACCAGCACGCTGGTGCGGATTGGCGATGTGCAGCGGGCCTATGTGGCCCTCGATGGCTGCGGGGGCTGTCTGCGCGGGCGCTGCGAGCCCGGCTGCCGGGTCGAGCTGCTGCGCCGGCTGCTGCGGGCCAGCCTGGGGGGCGCCGCGCTGCAGGCGGTGCCGCGTGGACTGGCTGCACGCCCCTACGCGCGGGTGGCCCTGGCCTGGCCCGGCAGGAACGCTCGCCCGCCGGCCGGTGACATCCTGGCGGCCTGGGAGGAGGCCCGGCTCGGCATCCACTGGCAGCGCGGCCCGCGCGCGACGATCACGGCAAGTGCGTTGCTGGCCACCGGTTCGGGCGAGGGCGATCCGGCGCGGGTTCTGACCGAACTGGGCTGGAACGCCCTGCCGCTGCCGCCGAGGCTGTTCAGCCGGATCGAGAGCGGAAGTTTGCCGCTGCTGAGGGTCGTCCGGGTCTGGCGTCACGAGCCAGAGCTGCTGCTGCCGGCAGCAGGCGAGCACACGTCGGTCACGACAGGACCCCCCGCTCCGGTCGATGAGACACGCGCCGACGTGCCGGCGACCAGCCCGCTCGCCCAGGCCCTTGACCGCATCCTCGCCCTGGCCCGCGAGCCGTCCCCGGCGACCGGGGCGACCACGGTCCTTGCGGGAGCAGGCGAGGCAGACGCTGCCGATAGTCCCTGGCCGGCCGGCCCCGGGCGGATGCGCCCGGCTGAGGTCGCCACGCTTGTCGAGCGGCTGCTCGGCGACCCGGCGATCATTGCCGCCACACCGCCCGGGGTGACCAAAGGCCGGCTGCGCGCCCTGGTCGAGCCGGGGCTGGC
>DAOUBZ010000506.1:0-5801 GCA_034432515.1 Chloroflexaceae bacterium
CGCCCGTTGCACGGCTGTGCCCGCTGGTGTTGCAGCCGCCGTTGCGGCTGGCGTTGCAACCCTGGTTGCCGCATCCCGCCGTGGGCTGCCAGGCGCGGTACAATGGGAGCCAGATCACCCGGCGAGGAGCATGCACGACGATGGTTACGAACGAGCGAGGCCCCGACTCCGTCGAACTGCGGCTGCTGGGCGCACCGGAGTTGCTGGCCGACGGCGTCCAGGTCGCGATCGAGCGGCGCAAGGCCCTGGCGCTGCTGGCCTACCTGGTCATGGAGCCGGGTGAGCATCCGCGTGATGCCCTGGCGGTGCTGCTCGCCCCCGACGACGAGCCCGCCGCCGCGCGCGCCGGGCTCAGGCGGGCGCTCGCCGTGCTGGCGCCCACCCTGCGCCCATGGCTGCACAGCACCGGCGACCGGCTGGCCCTGCTCCCCGACGAGCGCTTCCGGCTCGATGTGGCCGAGTTTCGTGCCCGGCTGGCGGCCGGCAGCCCCGCCGACCTGCGCGCCGCCGTGGCGCTCTATCGCGGTGATTTTCTGGCTGGCTTCAGCCTGGCCGGCAGCGTGGCCTTCGAGGAGTGGCAGTTCTTCCAGGCTGAGCAGCTGCGCCAGGAACTGGCCGGCGCCCTCGAGCGGCTCAGCGCCATCGAGTTTGTCGCCAGCGACCCCGAGGCCACGATCGGCTACGCCCGCCGCTGGCTGGCGCTCGACCCGCTCCACGAGCCGGCCCATCGCCGGCTGATGCAACTCTACGCCGCCACGGGCCAGCACAGCGCGGCCCTGCGCCAGTACCGGCTGCTCACCGACAGCCTCGAGCGCGAACTTGGCGCCACGCCTGAACCAGACACGCAGGCCCTCTACGAGGCCCTGCGCCGCGGTGAGCGCGGCCCGCAGAGCAGCCGCTGGAGCAGCGCCCCACCGCGGCTCCCTGCCGCGCCCAGCCCGCTGCCCAGCGCGATCGAGACGCCCGCGCTCCCCTTCCTGGGCCGCGAAGACGAACTGGCGCGCATCGCCGCTGCGCTCGATGACCCGGCCTGTCGCATCCTCACGCTGATCGGCCCTGGCGGCATGGGCAAGACGCGCCTGGCCGTCCAGGCAGCACAGCAGAACGCCGAGCGCTTCCCCGATGGCGTCCACCAGGTCTCTCTGGTCGGCGTGAGCAGCGGCGAGCGCCTGCTCACCACCATCGCGGCAGCACTCGGCCTGACCGGCCAGGGCAACACCCTCGATCGGCTGAGCGCGGCGCTCTACGACCGCCAGGCGCTGCTGGTGCTCGACAATCTCGATCAGGCCCGCGAGGGCGTGCCGTTGCTCCACACGCTGGTCCAGCGCACCAGGCGTCTCAAGCTGCTGGTCACTGCGCGTGAGCGGCTGCAGCTCCAGGAGGAGTGGGTAATCGATCTGGCCGGCCTGGCCGTGCCCGAGGAGGACGGGCCGAGCGACCCGGCGAGCTACAGCGCCGTGCAACTCTTTGCGCTACGGGCGCGCCAGGTACGGGCCGACTTTTCGCTCACGCCCGAGGACCTGCCGGCGGTGGTTGAGATCTGCCGGCTGGTGGAGGGTATGCCGCTGGCGATCGAACTGGCGGCGGCCTGGGTGCGCGTGCTCACTCCGGCTGAGATCGCCCGCGAGTTGACCCAGAGCATGGCTCTGCTGACCACCACGCTGCTCGATGTGCCCGAACGTCATCGCAGTGTCGAGGGTGTCTTCACCCAGACCTGGGAGCGGCTCAGCGCCGCCGAGCAGCAGGCCCTGCGCCAGCTTGCGGTCTTCGAGCATGGCTTCACCCGCGTGGCCGCCACCGAGGTGGCCGGCGCCTCGCCGCTGGTGCTGGCCGCGCTCACCGACAAGGCGCTCATCCGCCGCGATCGGGGGGGGCGCTACGCCATCCACCAGCTGTTGCGCCAGTTCGCGGCGCGCAAACTGGCAGCCGACCCAGCCGAGGAGCAGGCAACGATGCTGCGCCTCGTCCGCTTCTATGCCCGGCTCCTGGAGCAGCGCAACCAGGATCTGCAGGGCGCCCATCAGCGGCAGGCGCTCGCCGAGCTGGATAGCGAGTATGACAACCTCTGGAAGGCCTGGGACTGGGCCGTGGCCCAGCGCCGCCTCAGCGAGCTTGCCGCCGGGCTCGACGGTTTCTACCGGCTCCACGAGTTGCGTGGCTGGTACAGCGACGGCATCCAGGCCCTGGAGTTGCTCGCCGAGGAGTTGGAGCGGCAGCCTCCGGGCGATGAGCCGCCGGCCGTGCGGGAGGTACTGGTCGCCCGCGCCCGCGCCCGGGCGGGCGCACTCTACTGCTGGGTTGGCGAGTTTGCCAGGGCCGAGCAACGTCTCACCGCGGCGCTGCCGGTGCTCCAGGCCCACGGCCAGGAACTCGACGTGGCCTTCACGCTCACCGGGCTGGGGATCGTGGCCGACGAGCGGGACGATGAGCCACGTGCGCGCCAGTTGCTCGAGGCGGGGCTGGCTGCCTACCAGGCGCTCGGCCACCAGCCCGGCATCGCCTGGGCGCTCGATGCCCTGGGCGACCTTGCGGGCAGCCAGGGTGACTATGCGCGGGCCAAGGACCTGTTGAACGAGAGCAGCACGCTGTTCAGCGCCCTCGGCGACGAACTGAGCGCCGCCTGGAGCCTCTGCAGCCTGGGGCGCGTGCTGGGCCTGATGGGTGACCATGCCGCCGCGCGCCAGCTACTCGGCGAGAGCCTGGCCCTCTTCGAGGCCCTCGACGACCGCCACGGTGCTGCGGCGGCCCACAGCAACCTGGCCGAGGGCGCCTCCGCAGCGCGCGACCTGGCTGAGGCGCGCCGCCACTGGCTTGCCACCCTGGGCCTGGCCCGCGAGGTGGGCGCGGTGCCCTACGTGATGGACGCCCTGGTGGGTCTGGCGACGGTGCTGGCCGAGAGCGGCGTGCCCGAGCAGGCCCACGAACTGGCCGCGTTGGCGGTCAGCCACCCGGCCACCTGGCGCGAGACGCTGATCGCGGCGCAGGCCGTGCTAGCGACAACCGGCGCGCTGCTCGGCCCCGCCGTGGCCGAGCAGGCTGCCCGGCGCGGGCGTGCCACCCCCTGGGAGGTGGCCGCCGCGCGTGTGCTCGAGGAGGAGACTCACACTGCCATCAGGTCCACAACGGCGTCGAACAGGTCCTCGGCATTGGGCTTGGAGAAGTAGTCGCCATCGCTGCCGTAGGCCGGGCGGTGGGGCTGAGCCGTGAGCGTAACTGGCGGGGCGTCCAGGTGCCAGGAGCCGCCCTGCGCTTCCAGTACCTGCTGGAGCATATAGGCCGACGCGCCGCCTGGCACGTCCTCGTCGAAGAAGATCACCCGGCTTGTCTTCTTGAGCGACTCGCCGATCATACCGTGCAGGTCGAAGGGCAGCAAGGTCTGCACGTCAATGACCTCAACGTCGATCCCCACCTGCTCCAGGGCCTCGGCGGCCTCCAGGGCGATCGCGCAGCAGGCGCCGTAGGTCACCACCGTCACATCTTCGCCGGGGCGCAGGATCTCGGGGACGCCCAGCGGAATGCTGTACTCGCCGATGTTCGCGGGCAGGCGCTCGCGGCGGCGGTAGCCATTGAGCACCTCGACCACCAGGGCTGGCTCCTCGGCCTGCAGCAGCGTGGTGTAGAACCCGGCAGCCCGGGTCATGTCGCGGGGCACGCAGATGTGCATGCCGCGCAGCAGGTGCACCAGGGCGCCCATCGGCGAGCCGGAGTGCCAGATGCCCTCCAGGCGATGGCCACGGGTGCGCACGATGACCGGGGCGGCCTGGCCGCCGCGGGTGCGCCAGTGCAGGTTGGCCAGGTCGTCGCTCAGCGGGCTGAGGGCATAGAGGATGTAGTCGAGGTACTGGATCTCGGCGATCGGGCGCAGGCCGCGCTGGGCCATACCGATTGCCTGGCCGATGATCGTCGCCTCGCGGATGCCGGTGTCGCTGACCCGCAGCGGGCCGTACTTCTGCTGCAGGCCGGCGGTGCCCTGGTTGACGTCACCCAGCGCGCCCACGTCCTCGCCAAAGATGCAGACCCGCGGGTCGCGCGCCAGCCAGGCGTCGAAGGTGGCGCGGATGATCTCGAAGCCGCGCACCTCCGGTGCGTCGGCGGCGTAGTGCAGCGGGACTGCCGGCACCAGCACGGCTGCGCCCGCGTCCTCACGGTAGAGGTGCGAACCGTAGCGCTCTCGGCCGGCTTTGAGCTGCGTTGCGCGCCAGGCGGCGAGAGCGGCCCGGGCCGGCCCCTCCTTGCCTCGCGTCTGCACCAGGGCGCGGTGGGCCGCCGCCAGCAACTCGCGGCGCAGCGGCTTCTGGGCGGCGCGCAGCTGCGCGGCTACGCCCTGCAGCGCGTCGGGATCGTCGCTCGCGGGGGCCAGTTCGCTGAGCAGTTCGGCCAGCGCGCGGGCCTCTGCCCGCGGCTCGACTTGCAGTGCTTCCCAGGCCTGCTCGCGGGCGGCCTCGGCCTCGACCCGGGTCTCGACCTCGATCGCGTCGAGCTCATCGGCGGCGACCTGACCCGTCGTGAGCAGCCAGGCCCGCATGCGCGGCAGCGGGTCGTGGGCGCGCTCCCACTCCAGGCGTTCCGGCGACTTGTAGCGCTCGTGGCTGCCCGAGCTCGAGTGGCCCTGGGGCTGGGTGAGCTCGATGACATGGATGATCGCCGGGATGTGGTCAGCGCGGGCGCGCTCGGCGGCGCGCAGATACACCTCGCGGAGCGCCGGGTAGTCCCAGCCACGCACAGTGTACAGGTCGAAGCCCTGGCTGGTGCCGGGGCGACGCTGGAAGCCGGCCAGCAATTCGGACAGGTTGCCGCCGCTGATCTGGTACTTGTTGGGCACCGAAATGCCATAACCATCGTCCCAGATCGAGATCACCGCCGGAGCCTGCAGCACGCCGATGGCGTTAATGGCCTCCCAGAAGAAGCCCTCGGCGCAACTGGCATTGCCGATTGTGGCGAAGGCCACCTCGTTGCCGTTGTGGGAGAACTGCGTCAACTCGCGCAGCCCATCGAGCTCACGGTAGAGGCGCGAGGCGTAGGCTAGGCCGACCAGGCGCGGCATCTGGCCCGCGGTGGGCGAGATGTCCGCCGAGCTCTGGGGCGAATTGGTCTGGTTGAGCCAGCGACCGTGCGCGTCGAGTTGCCGGGTGGCGAAGTGGGCGTTCATGGTCCGCCCGGCGGTGGCCGGCTCGGCCGCCGGGTCGGCATGGCCGTAGAGCTGGGCGAAGAACTGCTGAGCGGTGAGCGCGCCGAGTGCGAAGAGCAGCGTCTGGTCGCGGTAGTAGCCGGCACGGGTGTGGCCGGGGCGCATCACCCGGGCGAGGGCCAGCTGGGCAAGCTCTTTCCCGTCGCCGAAGATGCCGAACTTGGCGTTGCCACTCATCACTTCGCGCCGGCCGATCAGGCTGACGTGCCGGCTGAGCCAGCCCAGGCGATAATCCGAAAGCACCTCGGCCTGGGCAAAGGCGCGGGCTGAGCGTTCACCGGTTGCAATATCAAGATCTTCAATCATCGTTTTACCTCCGGAGCGTCATTGATCCGTTGCGTGATATTCGTGTAGGGCGCAGCCCGTCAGCACGTCCCGCGCACCAGACGAACCCGCCGAACTTAGCATAACGAGCGGCAGGAGGCCTGTCCAACACCTCTTGGGTTCCAGGCTGAAACACGAGGTGAGGGATGGCGCGGGGACGCGATGGCACGGGGATGCGATGGCGCGGGAACGCGATGGCGCGATGGTGGGATGCCAGGATGCCGCGATGGCGGACCGAAGGGCCGAAGCATGCGCCCACCCCGCGGCCCCGTCGTCGCGCGCCCCCCAG
>DAOUBZ010000507.1:0-7689 GCA_034432515.1 Chloroflexaceae bacterium
GGACGCGCGTCACCGCGTCACCGCCTCCTCACCTCGCCCTCCGGCACAAAGAGGCTGCCCTCGGTCGTTCCCTGGGGGGCCACGCGCTGCAGCCGGCGGGCCAACTCTGCCTCGCTGAGCGCGCCCTCCAGGGCCTCGCGGAAGGCCGTCGCCACCGCGCTGACCTGCATCCCTGTTTCGTGCACGAACTCCAGGCGGTAGTGGGCCACCCCGGCCGCGCGCCAGGCCGCCAGGTGGCGGCTTGCCGTTTGCGCCTCGGCGCCAAAGACGGTGTTACGGCAGCCCACGTCGGCCAGCACCGGGTGCTCGCGGCCCTGCTGGTCGCGGAGCGCGACCCGGTGCCGTTCGCAGGGGCGCCCACAGTCCTTGTAGCTGGTCCCCGTCGAGAGGAAGCGGCAGAATACACAGTGCTCGGTGTGGAAGACCGGCAGGTGCTGGTAGGCCACCACCTCGGTGCGCTCGGGCCCCAGCGCACGCGCCAACTCCGCCACCTGGGCGGCATTCAGGTCGTGGGTCGGCGTGATTCGCTCCAGGCCCATGGCCAGCAGCGTCTCGGCGCTGAGCCGGTTCGCCGCGTTCAGGCTGAAGTCGCCGGTCAGCGCCGGGTGGGCCAGCTGGCGCAGGGCGTGGAGCAGGCCGGTCGAGCGCACCAGGATGCCACAACCCAGCTTGAGCAGGAAGTGCACGATCCGCTGTTCGTCCGGCTTGAGCACCCGTGGGCTGGCGACCCGCGCAACGATCCCCGCTGCCTGCACGCGCTCCACCGCCGGTCGCAGCCCGTAGAGCTCCAGGTAGTCGAGCGTGATGCTGGCGGGCGCCGGGCGCAGGGCCAGGGCCGCCTCCAGTTGCTCGGGGCCGCGCACCAGCAGGTGCAGCTGCGGCGCCACAGCGGGCGAACCCGGCGCAGGCCTGGTCGTGGCCAGCGTGGCCTCCAGCGCGGCCAGCGGATCGGCCAGCGGCCCCGGGCGCGGCTGGCCCTGCAGCTCGGCCAGCTGTTCGGTGGCCTCGCGGCGCAGGCTGTTCAGCAGCGAGCTCGGGATGAAGGGCGTGCCAGCCAGATCGAGGGCGAGTTCCACCAGGGTATAGGCGGTCGCCCCCAGGCGCCCAAGGTGCTCGCGCAGGGCGTCGACACTCACCCCGTGACGCTGGGCCGCCTCCAGTGGCGCGGCGGAGCATACGCGCACTGACCGCGCGGGCTGCTCGACCAGGCGCCACTCCAGTTCCAGCGGGGCGCCCACATGGGCCCGCACCCGCACGGCCACCGGCTGGCGACGGAGCGGCGCGGACGGTTGGGTGAAAGGGCGCGCCTGGCGTTCCAACTCGGGGTCATGGGTCCGCCACAGCAGATCGCCGGCGCGTACCCGGCGGTAGTTCACCACATTGTTGCCGAACTCAAGCTCGAGCAGACCGTCCTGCACCGGGCGCACATGGTAGACGCGCCCGCCCTCCTCTGGCTCCTCGGGGCTACGCCAGTCGGCCGCGTCGAAGACCACGCCATCGCCGGGCTTGAGCGGCGCCGCCGCCGCCCCCGGGTCCGGCTGCAGCAGCACCCGGTCAGCCAGCACGCGCACCACGCGGCCCATAAGCACCCCGCGGTGGCGTGGCGCGCGCCCGTGGACCACCGCCTGGTGGTTGGTGCCACTGAGGAAGAACGGCCCCAGACCACGGGAGTAGACCTGCTCCAGCTGCAGCGCATCGGCGGCATTGAGGCTCAGGGGCAGACCGGCCCAGGCCTCGTCCACCGCCTTGCGGTAGGCATGCGTCGTCAGGGCCACATAGTTGGCATCTTTGTAGCGACCCTCAATCTTCAGCGCCGCGACGCCGAGGCGCACGATCTCCGGCATAAGCGGGAGTGCCGCCAGGTCGCCCGGGGAGAGCAGGTAGCGCGCAGCGCCGAGGGGGCGCTGGACGCCATCGACGATCAGCTCGTAGGGGAGGCGGCAGGCCTGGGCACACTGGCCACGGTTGGCGCTGCGCCCGCCCCATGCCTCGGAGGAGAAGCACTGCCCCGAGTAGGAGACGCAGAGTGCACCGTGGACAAACAGCTCCAACTCCACGTCGGTGGCAGCGACGATGGCGCGGATCTCGTCCAGCGCGAGCTCGCGAGCCAGCACCACCCGGCGCACCCCCAACGCGCCGGCCAGCGCCACGCCCTCCGCGCTGGTGATCGACATCTGGGTCGAACCGTGGATCTCGAGCTCGGGCGCAATCGCGCGCACCAGGCGGGCCAGCCCCAGATCCTGCACAATGACCGCATCGGCGCCGGCTGCCGCGATGGCGGCGGCCACGCGGGCCGCCTCGGCCAACTCGTGGTCGAAGGCGAGGGTATTGAAGGTGACATAGCCCTTGACGCCGCGGCGATGCAGCGTCCGAAGCACCTCGGGCAGTTCGTTGAGCGAAAAGCCAACCTTGGCGCGGGCACTGAAGTGCTGCAGGCCGAAGTAGACGGCATCGGCGCCGGCCTCGATCGCGGCGTGGAGCTGCGGCCAGTAACCGGCCGGACTCATCACCTCGGGCTTACGGGGCATCAGGGGCATACGATGGTCTCACGCGCGTTGGGCCGAAGCCCGGTGCTTGAGCGATATCTCCGGGGCAAGCGCCAAACCCTGGTTTGTTCGCTGGTGCTGGCGGCTGCGCCGCCAGCACCAGTGAACAAACACCTCCCGGGATACTTGCCGCACCCGGCCACGCCTGTGAGGGAGTTCACCAACAGCATCTCCTGGAGCGGCAGAGCTGCCTCACACCCCACCGCCGGAGGCGGACGTTGGAACATACAGACGCTCCGAAGAATCGGGCAGCCGGGAGGTCAGCGCCATTGCCGACCCCCCGGCCCCATAGCCGCACCATAGCAGGTACGAACCAGGGGCGCCATCCGTACTCCTACGGAACGGAGCCCGGTAGTATTGCGGAAGCGGCTAGCCATCGAGCGATACAATGCCGCGGCGCACGGCGAAGCGGATCAGGTCGAGCGGCGTGTGGAGGCCGAGTTTGCGCATCATACTCGCCCGGTGGGTGTCCACCGTGCGCACACCGATCATGAGGTGCTCGGCGATCTCGGCGCTGGTCAGGCCCTGGGCGGCCAGGTAGAGGATCTCGCGCTCGCGGGTCGTCAGGGTCTCGTAGAGATCAAGCGTCGTCTCCGCCGCCTGATTGGCATAGGCGTCGATCGCCCGGTCCGACAGGGGCGGGCTCAGGTAGCGGCGGCCCTGGGCCGCCTGCTGGATGGCGTAGAGGAACTCATTGGAGAGCGTCTCCTTGAGCACATAGGCCGTCACCCCGGCGCGCAGCGCCTCGCGCACATAGGACTCGTCGGCGTGCATCGAGAGGATGACGATCCGCGTCTGGGGCGAGACGATCCGCGTCTGGCGCGCCACCTCCAGGCCACTCAGCCCGGGCATGATCAGGTCGGCCACGAGCACGTCGGGCTGGAGCCGTTCCACCAGCGCCAGCGCCTCGGGGCCATTCCCGGCCTCGCCGACCACATTGCACGAAAGGTCATTCTCCAGCAAGACACGCAGCCCGCTACGCACCACGTGATGATCGTCGGCCAGCACGATCGTCAACGGTCGCATCAGGCAGCCTCCTCCTGGTCCGGCAAGGGCAACTCGACCAGGATGCGCGTCCCGGCATCGGGCGCCGTCTCGACCGTCAGCGTGCCGCCGACGAGCCGCACCCGCTCGGCCATACCGGCCAGCCCGAGCGAGTCGCTATCCGGCAACTGATCGGCTGCGAAGCCCCGGCCTTCGTCAACCACCTGGACAGCAAGCATCTCGGCGGTGGCCCAGACCTGGGCGCGAGCATGGCTGACGCCGGCGTGGCGGGCCACGTTGGTCAGCGCTTCCTGTACCACCCGGTAGGCGGTGCTGGCCAGCATCGGCGGGATGGGCCGGTCGAGGCCGGCGTGCTGCAACTGCACCTGGATGCCGGTCTGGTCGGTGTAGCGCCGGGTGAACCAGAACAGCGCCGGCAGCAGGCCCAGGTCGTCGAGCATCGCCGGGCGGAGGTTGAGCGAGAGCGCGCGCACCTGCGCCGTCAGCTGATTGACCTGGCGCTGGGCCTGGGCCATGCGCTCGCGCAGCGTCTCAGGGCTGGTACGCGGCCCGACGGTCAGGGCCAGGCTCAGCGCGGTGAGCATCTGCCCGATCTCGTCGTGCAGCTCGCGCGCGAGGTGGGCTCGCTCCGCCTCCTGCACTGCCACCAGCCGATCCGAGAGCGCCTGCATGCGCGCCTGCCCGGCCTTGACCTGGGCGAAGAGCCGGGCATTCTGCAGCGCGATCGTTGCCGGGATGGCCAGCAACTCGGCGGTATTGACGTGCTCGGGCGTGAAGAAGGCCGGCACACTCTTGTCGGCGCAGAAGAGACCAATCACCTGCTCGCCCGCCACCAGGGGCACGGCGAACCAGTTGCGCACATGCTCCATCCCGGGGTGCACGCGCCAGTTCACCGCGCGGGCCGTATCGAGCACGAGGAAGCTGCGCCGCCGCGCGATCAGCGGTTGCAGCAGCGGATCCTCCGCAGGTTTGAGGCTCAGCGCCGCCACCAGGTCCGGGTCGCTAAAGCGTTCGTAGCCACGGGCAGCCCGCACGCGCAGCAACTCATCACCTTCCAGCAGCATGACACAGGCGCTATCGTAGGGCACCAGCTGGGCCATGTGCTCGAGCAAGGTCGCCGTCACAACGTCGGGGTCAAGGCTCCGACTGAGGGCGAGGTGGGAGGCGTGAAGCACCTCGGCGATCTGGCGCGCGCGCCGCTCGGCCGCCAGGGCCTGGCGGAGCGCCTCGATCGAGGCAGCGCCGCCAAGCGGCGCCAGACCAAAGCTGGGAGTACTTTCCATCGTCAGGCTAGCCCTTCCTGCACGGGGCAGCGTACCAGGGGTCGTGTTGCGCTATCAGTATACGCAGTCCGGGCACGGCTGTACAGGTGGGATATTGGGCGGCTGCGTCGTCCAGCATCCGGGTCTGGTGTTGGCGGCACAGCCGCCAACACCATCGAACAAACTCCTACAACGACATATGGTGCTCGAAATAACGGTTGATCAGCGCGATCACCTGGTCGGCGGTCTCTTCGATCGGCCGGTTGGTGACATTCAGGACCGCGAAGCCGCCCCGGCGGAAGATCTGGCGGGCATAAGCGAGCTCCTCCTCCAGGTTGTCGGGATCGGTGTACCTGTGGCTGGCGTTGCCCTGGAAGGCCTGCTGGCGCCAGTGGCGGTGATGGCTCAGCACCTCGACCCCGATTGTCAGCCCGATCACCCGCCGGCGGTCGATCTCGAAGAGCTGGCGTGGCGGGGGGATATCCTTGACCAGCGGCACGTTGGCCACTTTCCAGCCGAGCACACCCATGTAGATGCTCAACGGCGTCTTGCCAACCCGCGAGACGCCGGTGAGCACCACGTCGGCCTCGTGCAGATCGTCCGGGTTGCGCCCGTCGTCGTGGTCCACCGTGTACTCGATCGCCTTGATCCGATCGAGGTAGACCTCGTGCTGGCGCTGGTAGAGGCCAGGCTGGCCCAGGGGCGTGCGCCCGAAGAGCTCGGCCATCCTGGCCAGCGGGTCACCAATCGTATCGAAGGTGGGGATACCATGCTCAGCCGCCAGCCGGACGAGCGCCGCGCGCATCAGCGGGTTGACCATGGTGTGGATGATGATCCCACGCCGTTCGGCTACCTGCTGCATGATCGCCGGCAACTGGGCTTCGTGGCTGATCTGCGGCACGACGATCACTGCCGGGTTGATGCCGGGGAACTGCGAGAGCGCGATGCGGGCAACGTGCTTGCCGAGCGCGCCGGCCCCACCGGAGACGATGAAGATAGCGGGGAGTTGCTCGTCCGTCCGCGCCGATGTGAGCATAGGTCCCTCCTTGTCACGCCGATGGCCAGCTGACACACGAACTGAAGGCGCCATGGAGCCCGTGGGGAATATGGTGGCCAAGGCCCAGCCGGGCGAGCGGGCCACGGGTGAGATCCTGCGCGTCGAGGATCACGACCTCCGTTTCATGACGCGCCGCATTATAGACCAGCGCGAGCAGCCAGCCGTCATCCTCCAGCGAACTGCTGTTGGCCAGCGGATCGCCCGTATCGGGTGAGACCGCATCGGCCACGGCCGCGCTCTTCGGGCGCGGCACAAAGATCGGCTCGCTCACAAAACCGCGCGGCGCCGCGCTCCAGAGTTGCTGGTTGCCGGTGTGCAGATCCAGCTTCCAGATCGCCTGGAGCGGCGCATTGCCCGTGAGCGCATCAGCAGCAGCCAGGTAGAGGTAGCGATAGGGCCGGCCCACCTGCGCCGGGTGCAGCATCGGAAACTCACAGCAGCGTGGATCGAACTGCCGGCGGTCCACGGCGCCAGTGCGCAGGTTGAGCGTGGTGCGGGCCAGGCGACCCGGGGGCAGCGCGGCAAAGTCGATGCGGCGGAAGTCGGTTGCCGGGTCGATGCCGACGTAGGCATCGTACCAGACAGAGTCGATCACCAGGTCATCGCCGGCCTCAAAGGCATTGGCATGGTGCCAGACGAAGCCGCCAGGGGCGCGGAAGGTCCGCGGCTCGCCCAGCGTGGCGTGACGCGGGAGCACGATGATCGTCGAGGAGCGGCCAGGCACGGAAGCCAGGCCCTGTGCCGCCCCCTGCAGGCCGAGCGCATAGGGCAGGGCCTCGTAGCGCACCGGGTTCTGGATGAAGATCGCGTACCGTGGCGTGATCGCCATGTCGTGGAGGAAGGCAAAGCCGTCGATCTGGAAGGCCCGCTGGCGCGCGAGCCGGAAGGCGGGATCGAACTCATAGAGATCGATCCTGGTATTGCGGCCCACCTTGACCCCGAAGTTGACCAGGGCCGGCGCGCCGCCATCCCAGTGGCAGGCGGGGTCGATGTGGTAGTGAGCGGCGAAGGCATCGCCGGGGCGCAGCAGGCCATCAAGCCGGTCGAGGCCGAGCGTCTCGAGGCTGAGCGGGTCGAGGCGATGCGGCTCGGCAGCCTCCCAGAGGGCCAACAGCCGGCCCGCCCAGGGCAGGACCCCCGTGTTGGCGACGTTCTTGAGGCGCAGGTCGAGCAGATTGGTGAACCAGCCGCCGGGGCGCTGGGTGCCAAAGACGCCGCGGAAGAGCGGACGGCCGGCCTGCTGCTCGGCCATGTAGCCAGCCGTGCGCACGAACCGATTGCGATAGTAGGCCCGGCCATCGCGAAAGCTGACAGCTACGACCATACCATCGCCGTCGAAGGGGTGGTGGACGGGGTAGCCGGCGATGTCGAGCAGGCCCGGGCCGTTGCGATAGAGCGTGCCGTGGAGTTCGGCGGGGATGCGGCCTGCGCTCGGTTCGAGCCAGCAGGCATACTCATTGGGCTGCGACTCGTAGCCGCGGGCCCAGTCAGCGAGGAGGGTCGAACGGGCGCCCACCTCGGGTAGTGTCATGGTGGTCACGCAGTGGTCCCTTTCCAGGTGTTGAACAGCACCTCCTCTCTATTGTACCCGGCATCGACCACCCGACAACCCACAGCCCGCTAGCCGACGGATGCAACGTCGCAAGGTGCGCCGGAACCTCACCCCTCTCAGGTGGAGGGTTTTTGGCGGATGGCGTCCTGATGCGCTGCTTGCCCTCACCCCCCTGCCCCCCCTGGTATCATGTAGTCGTCGGCGGTGAGGCCGTACTCCCCCTGAGGGCGCGACCCTGGTGGAGAGATAGGCCCCCCGCCCTCACAT
>DAOUBZ010000508.1:0-2944 GCA_034432515.1 Chloroflexaceae bacterium
CGTCCTCCACTTCGCGCCCAAGGGCCGCCCCCAGTTCCGCGCCGTTCACCTTCACCCCCCAGGGCCGCGCCGCCAGCGCCGCCACCAGCGCCGGCCCACTGCTGTCGACAATGGTCCGCGCGCCCCGGGCGGCCAGCGTCGCCACCAGCGACCCCAGCGCCGCGGGCGCGATGCCGGGTGGCAGGCTGCCCGAGACCAGGCACAGCTCCGCCCCCGCCGCTGCCGCCAGCACGTCCTCGCTGAAGGCACGCCAGTCATCTGCGCTCAGCGCCGGTCCTCCTTCGTTCAGCGCCGTTGCATCGCTCGCCGCGCGGTCGACGACCAGGACACAGGTTCGCGTCTCACCGGCATGGTGGAACGTCCAGCGCCCACTGATGCCCTCGGCGGCGGCCAGCCGGGCCACCGCATCGCCCGTCAGCCCACCCAGCGGCGCGCAGACCAGCGCAGGCTGGCCGAGGCTCCGGGCCGCGCGCGCCACGTTCAGCCCCTTGCCCCCCGCCGCGATGATCAGCTCATCAGTACGAAACACACCACCGAGACGCAGCCCGTGGAAGACCATGGTGCGGTCCAGCGCCGGATTGGGGGTGATGATCAGCAACAAGCTTCCCTCCCTGCACGTCGAGCGGCGCTTAACTGTTTCCTAACACCGGTATAACCCGCGTTTTACACACACACCGTATCATCGTCACGGCCATTGTACGCGCACCTGAGAAGCCGCTGGCCCGGCAGCCAGCCATGCTGTGACTCCGACGCATGCCCGCGCGCGTGGCCTGGCACGCTGATCGCGGTAGGTCCAGGTGCGCCCTGACACGTGCAGACTCTAGAAGGAGAGCCCCGAGATGGGTGGTCACGACGAGAAGGACAAGTGGATCGTTCGCTCCGAGGAAGGGACCGGCGAGGCCTTCGACGCTATCCTGGCCCGTCGCCTGAGCCGCCGCGAGGTGCTGAAGAGCGCCACGGTGGCCTCGTCGGTGGCGATCATCGGCTCGCTGGCACCCAGCACCGAGACTGCGGCTGCCCAGCGGACCACCACGCCGCGGTTTGGCGCCGTCACGCCCACCACACCCGATTTCGACGACGTCAAGGTGCCTGAGGGCTACTACGCGCGCACGCTGATCCGCTGGGGCGAGCCGCTCTCCGCCGACGCGCCGGTCCACAACGTCTGGGAGCAGAGTGCTGCGGCTCAGAGCCAGCAGTTTGGCTACAACTGCGATTTCGTTGGCTACCTGCCGCTGCCGCTCGGCTCCAACGCCTCGAACCGCGGGCTGCTCGTGGTCAACCACGAGTATACTAACGAAGAGTTGATGTTCCCGGCCTACGACCCGAAGAACCCCACGCGCAACCAGGTCGACGTTGGCATTGCCGCGCATGGCGTGTCGGTGGTCGAGATCCAGCGGGCCGCCGACGGCACGTGGAGCTATGTGCGCAACTCGCCATACAACCGCCGCATCACCGGTGAGACGCCGATCCGGATCAGCGGCCCGGCCGCTGGCCACCCCTTGCTGATGACCAGCGAGGATCCGACCGGCACCACGGTGCGCGGCACGCTGAACAACTGCGCCGGCGGCAAAACGCCCTGGGGGACGGTGCTCACCGCCGAGGAGAACTTCCACCAGTACTTCGGCAACCTCAGCAAGTTCGACAAGAACGACGCGCGCTACGCCATCCACCGCCGCTACGGTATGCCCGCCGAGCAGAGCGAGCGCGGCTGGGAGCTCTACCACAGCCGCTTCGACGTGGCAAAGGAGCCCAACGAGGGCTTCCGCCACGGCTGGATTGTCGAGATCGATCCCTACGATCCGAACGTGACCCCGGTGAAGCACACCGCGCTCGGTCGCTTCCGTCACGAAGCGGCAACCATCGGCCTCGCCCCCGATGGGCGTGTCGTGGTCTACATGGGCGACGATGCCGTCTTCGAGTACGTGTACAAGTTCATCAGCGCCGGCAAGTACAACCCGCGTGACCGGGCGGCGAACATGAAATTGCTCGACGAGGGCACGCTCTACGTCGCCCGCTTCAACGAGGACGGCAGCGGCGAGTGGCTGCCACTCGTCTTCGGTCAGGGGCCGCTGACCCCGGAGAACGGCTTCGGCTCGCAGGCCGAGGTGCTGATCAACACCCGCCGCGCTGCCGACCTGCTGGGCGCCACCAAGATGGACCGCCCGGAGGACGTCGAGCCGAACCCGGTCAATAAGAAGATTTACGTGGCCCTGACCAACAACACCCGCCGCGGGACCGAGGGCCAGGCCGGTACCGACGCCGCCAACCCCCGCGTGAAGAATGAGAGCGGCCATGTGATCGAGATTACCGAGCCCGGCAACAACTATGCCTCCACCAGCTTCAAGTGGGAGATGTTCATCCTCGCCGGCCTGCCCACTGATCCGAGCACCTTCTTTGCCGGCTTCGACAAGAGCAAGGTCAGCCCGATCGGCGCCCCCGACAACGTCGCCTTCGATAACGCCGGCAACCTCTGGATCGCCACCGACGGCGCCGCCCGCGCGATCAAGTACAACGACGGCCTCTTCGCGGTGCCCGTCCAGGGTGCGCAGCGCGGCAATGTCCAGCAGTTCTTCTCGACGGTAGCTGGCTCCGAGGTCTGTGGCCCCGAGTTCACGCCCGACAACCGCACGCTCTTCCTGGCCATCCAGCACCCCGGTGAGGGCGGCACCTTCGAGGAGCCGATCAGCACCTGGCCTGACCGGGTCGGCCTGCCCCGGCCCAGCGTGATTACCATCCAGGCCTTCGACAATCGGGTGGTTGGGAGCTAGCACCCCCCTGGTAGCGACGCCCCGCCGGGGCGTCGCTACCTCACCCCGGAGATGTCCACACGCACCGCGTGGCTTTTCCCACCGGGCAGTGACGCCTTGGGGTATGTAGAGCCCGGGGGCGCAACTCCCAGAAACCCTACCCCTGGTAGCGACGCCCCGGCCGGGGCGGCGCGACC
>DAOUBZ010000509.1:0-3087 GCA_034432515.1 Chloroflexaceae bacterium
CCGAGCAGAGCGAGGGGTCTTGCGCGACCCGCTCAGATTCCTCGCTGCGCTCGGAATGACAAGCATGCGGCATCTTCAATCGTAATTGGTAGAAGAGGTGATGGGGTGACGGTATCGCTGGCGATTGGGCGCTCACAGATCACTGTGGTTGCCCACGGACCAACGTGGGCACCCGGGTCCCCATTCGCCGTGCCTGCGATGAACCACGACCAACGGCTGTTCCGGGGCGCCCCGGCGTGGGCGCCCCTCCGGATGGCGTAATGGCGGCACGGTGGGCTGCGTTGTGGCCCGTCAGCACGTCACCGCCTCCTCGTCTCCCCGCATCCTCGCCTCCTCGCGTCACCCCGTCACCTCAGGCCCGTATCGTTGCGCCGAGCTCGCGCTCCAGGCCGGCGATGATCTTCTTGCGCACCCGGGCCAGGTCTTCGTCGCTGAGCGTGCGATCGCTGGCGCGGAAGGTGAGGTGGTAGGTGAGGCTGCGCCGCCCGGCGCCCACCTGGGGCCCGCTGTAGACGTCGAACAGCGTCAGCGCTTCGAGCAGCGGGCCGGCGCCGCGACGGATCAACGCCTCGACCCGGGCGGCGGGCACGTCGATCGGCGCGACGATCGACAGATCCTGGACGGTGGCCGGGAAGCGTGAGATCGCGGTGAAGCTGGGCGGCCGGGCCGCGGCGAACAGGGCGTCGAGGTCGAGTTCGGCGACGGCGGCTCGCGGCACGCTCAGGCCGAGCCGTGCGCGTACCGCCGGGTGGAGCTCGCCCAACACGCCCACCTGCCGGGTCTCGGGGGCCGGCGCGCCCATGCGCGGAGCCTCTTCACCCGTCGCGAGCAGCAGCGCCGCCGCGCGCCCGGGGTGGAAGCGCTCGTCGTCGGTCAGTGGCGCGTACTCCAGCCGGTCGCTCAGGCCGAGCCGCGCGACCAGCGTCTCGACGATGCCCTTGAGGTCGAAGAAATCCAGCGGCTCACGCGCGGCCGCCAGCCAGCTCTCGGGCTCGCGCGGGCCAGCCAGCGCGATCGCGAGCCGGCGTGGCTCGTCGGGCAGCCAGCGTCCGCCCGTGCCGGGCTGGTCGGGCTTGAGATAGACGCGCCCGATCTCGAAGAATGTCGCTCGCTCCCGTTCACGCAGGTTCAGCGCCAGGGCCGCGCCCAGTGAGGGCAGTAACGAGCGGCGCATGTAGGTCTTCTCGGGGGTGTTGGGGTTGGCGAGCTTGACATAGTGTTCGGCCACCGCCTCCGCAGGGGCAAGGCTGGCCACCAGGGCCATATCGATCAGCGAGTGGGTGATCAACTCGGTCAGCCCCGCGCCGACCAGCAATTCGCGGGTCCGTTGTTCGAGCACCAGTTCGCTATGAGTGTCGGACGGCGGCAGTTCATCGGCGAGCCGGGTTGTCGGGATCTGGTCGTAACCATAGATCCGCGCGACTTCTTCGCACAGATCCGCGACGATCGTCACATCCTGGCGGAACGAGGGTACCTGCACCAGCACCGGCGGCTCGCTGGCGAGACTGAGGAAATCGCCAGCCCCGGAGTTGCTGCGCAGCGTGCAGCCAAACCCCAGGCGGCCCAGCAGGTCGGCGATGGTGCGGGCGCTGAGGCGCACGCCGAGGATGCGTGTCACCTCGCTCGGGGTGAGTTCCAGTGCTACTGGCTGCCAGGGGCGCGGATAGGCGTCCACCAGGCCCTGGGCGATGGTCGCGCCGGCATACTGACGCATCAGTTCCAGGCAGCGGCGCTGGGCGATCGGCGGCAGGGCATAGTCCACGCCGCGCTCGAAGCGGCGTGAGGCCTCGCTTGGCAGTTTCATGCCGCGGGCCGTCTTGCGGATCTGCACCGGCTCCCAGATCGCCGCCTCGAGCAGCACGCGCGTCGTGTCGGCGCGCACCTCGGAGGACTCGCCGCCCATCACCCCTGCCACAGCCAGCGGGCCACTGGCGTCGCAGACCATCAGCGGGGTGCGCTCGAGCCCGCTCGCCGGGCCGGGCGTCAGGTCACGCTCCTTGCCGTCGAGGGTGACCAGCCGTTCCCCCGGGCGTGCGAGGCGCACGATCAGGTGCTGGTCGGCCACGCGGTCGGCGTCGAAGGCATGGGTCGGCTGGCCCCACTCGAGCATGACATAGTTGGAAATATCGACCACATTATTGATCGGGCGCATGCCGGCGTAGTTGAGGCGGCGCTGCATCCACTGCGGCGCGGGGCCGACGCGCAGCCCCTCGGCGAGCCCCAGGCTGAAGCGCGGGCAGAGCTCAGGGGCCTCGATCGTCACGGCGGCGCGCCCGGCGATGGGCGGTCCCTCCGCGTGCACCTGCGGGTCAGGCAGGGTCAGCGGTGCGCCGGTGATTGCGGCCACCTCGCGGGCCACACCCACGATCGAGAGCGCGCGGGCATAGTTCGGGGTGATCTCGATCTCGAACACCACTTCGCCCAGCAGGTCGCGCAGCGGCACACCAACCGGCGCATCCTCGTCGAGGATGATCACCCCCTCGTGTTCATCGCTGATCCCGAGCTCCTTCTCGGAGCAGAGCATGGCATCGCTCATCACCCCGCGCACTGGTCGCCCCTTGAGCGTCACGATCTGCCGTTCTTCCGCGTGGCCATCGTAGAGGCGCGCGCCCTCACGGGCGAAGACCGCCTTGAGCGGGTGGCTCAGCCGCCCCAGGCCGCGGTAGGCAAAGAGGTTCGGCGCGCCGGTGACCACGGTATGGGGGGCGGCTGCGCCGTAGTCCACCGTGGCCAGCACCAGCCGGTCGGCGTTGGGATGGGGCAGCACCTCGAGGATATTGCAGCTGACGATCCGCTCGGGGTCCCAGACCAGGTCGGCGCCCGGCAGCCCGACATAATGGATGTTTGCAACCTCCAGGCCGCTGAAGGTGAGTTTGTGGGCGAGTTCTTCGGGCGGCAGGTCAACCGCGACGAACTCCTTGAGCCAGCTCAACGGTACTTTCATCGATGGCCTCGCAGCGGGAATCCGGCAGGATTGTAGCCCGCCCACGGGCCGGCGTCAAGCGTGGAGGGCCGCAGCATGCGCCCACGCCGCGGTGTGGCGCCCGTGGGCGGCGGGGCGCCGCGGGGCATCGTGGGGCGGCCGCG
>DAOUBZ010000510.1:0-15028 GCA_034432515.1 Chloroflexaceae bacterium
TACCGCTTGCGGGCGGCGCTCAGCCGCCTCTTGGGTGCCCATCCCGGAACGCCAATGATGCTTTCCTTAAATCCGGGATGACTCATGTACCGCAACAACGCAGGTTCGGGGCTTGCCCCAGGGATGTTGCCCAGGCCCGGTGTGCACTACCTGCGTGTCTCGGATTAGCTTGAAGTGGTAGGATAAGGGTCAGGAGCAACCTGCAACGACGGAGGAGAGCCAACCATGAGCGAGCTTGGTCTTGATGGCAGGGTCGCGCTGGTGACGGGCGCGTCGCGGGGCATTGGCAGGGCGGTGGCCCTCGAACTGGCGCGCCGGGGCGCAACGGTGGTGGCCACATCGCGCACGGTCGAGACGGCCGAGGCGCTTGCCGAGGAACTGGCGCAGGTCAACGACCTGGGCTGGACGCCGATCTGCGATGTGCGCCACTACGCCGAGGTCGAGGCGGCCGTGGCCGGCACGCTCGAACGTTTTGGTCGGCTGGACGTCCTGGTCAATAACGCCGGGGTGATCGAGCCAATCGGCTTGCTCGATGCGATCGATCCATATGCCTGGGCCGAGTGCATCAGCGTAAACCTGGTGGGGGCGCTGCACGGCTGTCGCGCCGCCCTGCCGCCCATGCTCGCCCGTGGCCACGGCGTCATTGTGAACATCAGCTCCGGGGCAGCGAGCAGCCCGCGCGAGGGCTGGAGCGCCTACTGCGCCTCCAAGGCCGGGCTGGCCATGCTTACGCAGTCGATCACGCTCGAGTTCGGCGGGCGCGGCATTCTGGCCTTTGGCCTGCGCCCCGGCGTGGTCGACACCGATATGCAGGGGACGATCCGCGCCTCGGGGATCAATGCGATCAGCCGCCTGCGCCGCGAGGATCTGGCCGACCCGCGCGATCCGGCCCGTGCTGTCGCCTATCTTTGCCATCCTGCCGCCACCGACCTGGCCGGCCAGGAGCTTGACATCCGCGACCCGGCATTCCGCAGCTGCGCCGGCCTCGACGACGAGGCGGAGCGCTAGCCCTGAGACCAGTAGCGCTCGCCGCCGACCCGCTGCGCGTAATCGCCCACCGCCGCGCACATCACCGCCACCGCCTCCGCTCCGCTTACCTGGTGACCAAGCTGGCTGTGGGCGAGCTCGTCGATCTGGCTGGCATAGGTCTGTACCGCCTGCAGTTTGCGCGGGAGCGTCGCCTCAATCGCTACCGTGTCTGCTTGCAGCACGGCGCCGATCTGTGCCAGGCGCCGCTCCAGTGCGCCCTCCTGCGCTACGTAGGGAAAGTCCTCGTAGAAGCGCAACTCCGCGCCCAGGCTCGCCCTGGCCGCCGCGAAGGTCAGCAGGTGATCGACATGGTTGCCCACACCGAGCGGCGCATAGAAGCGCGCCTGTGGCAGACGCCCACGGAGCTGGCTGAACAGCGTCTGGAGTGCCGGCAACAACGGGTCGCCAGGCGCCGGCTGGCCGAAGAGCGTTTCGCGACGGTGATAGGCCGCGGGATAGCGGTAGATCGCATCGAGCATGCCTGCCAGGAAGCTGTCGGCGCCAAGCAGCGCCAGCGAGGCCTGATCCTCACGCAGGCGCGTGGCCATCACCTCGGCGGGGCTGAGCCCCCACGCGCGGTGAAACTCCTCAGCAAGGGCGCTGAACGGGCCCACCGCCGGCGGCGCGGCCGTGCAGATCGTGACCACCAGGACCGCTTCGCCCGCATCGGTCTGGCGGGCGATCGTCCCGCCGCAGGAGAGCGATGCGTCGTCCAGATGGGGCGAAAGGTATACGTGGGCGTACACGCCAGACAGCTGGCTCAATTCGTGGAGCACCATGGGCAGCACCAATCCTGCAACAGCGTATCACTCGGTGCGCGTAACCTTCGCAAGCCCGCGCGGCGCGCCCGGATCAAGGCCCCGCGCCAGCGTCAGGTGATGGCAGAAGAGCTGGGCCGGCACGATGCTCACGATCGGCATCACCCAGGGCGGCACGCCCGCTGGGAGCCGCAGCCCGATCGTGGCCAGGCGTAGCGTCGCCTCGTCATCGGAGAGGACCAGCAGGTCTGCTCCTCGCTCACCTGCCAGGCGCGCCAGCAGGTCGCCCACGGCTCGCGCCCCGGGATCGCTGGGCGCCAGGGCCAGCACCGGAAAACCGGGTTCAACCATGGCGATCGGGCCGTGCTGGAATTCGGCCGTGGAGTAGCGCTCGGCCACGACGTAGGTCAGCTCCTTGAGCTTCAACGACCACTCGAGGGCCGTGGCAAAATGGTAGCCGCGGCCCAGCACGACACAGCGCGACATCGCGCGAAAGTGTTCCGCCGCCCGCACGACCTCGGTCTCCAGCCCCAGCGCCTCGTCCACAGCCTCCGGCACCCGCTGCAACTCGGCCAGGCGTGCGCTGTCGCCGGCTATGGCTGCCGAGAGCAGCGCAAAGGCCATGAGCTGGGCAGTATAGGTCTTCGTGGCCGCCACCGAACGCTCCACGCCCGCCATGATCGGCAGGGTGAAGGTCGCCGTCGTGGCCAGCGGCGAACTGGCATCGTTGGTGACGGCAAGCGTCAGGGCGCCCTGCCGGTTCGCCTCGGCCAGTACGGCCACGATGTCGGGCGACTGGCCCGACTGTGAGACGCCGACCACCAGGGCCCGCGCCAGCCGTGGCGGCCGCGCGTACACGGTGAAGAGCGAGGGCGCCGCCAGCGCCACCGGGAGCTGGTTGTAGGCGCCAAGCACATACTGGCCATAGATCCCGGCGTGCTCCGAACTTCCCCGGGCCGCGAGATAGACGTAGTCGATCGTGCGCGCCCGGATAGTCTCGGCAATGCGCAGCACCGTTTCCAGCTGGCTCGTCAGCAGCCCTCGAAGCACCGCAGGCTGTTCGCAGATCTCATCGCGCAGGGTCATGACGTTTCCCCAGTCGTTGGCTGGGCCGACCACCCGGCGGCATACAGCCCCGGGATCGCAACCGGCAGCCGCCCCGTTGCCGCTGCGCGCCCCCA
This sequence comes from Chloroflexaceae bacterium, assembly GCA_034432515.1. Lineage (GTDB taxonomy): Bacteria > Chloroflexota > Chloroflexia > Chloroflexales > Chloroflexaceae > JACAEO01. Next base: position 2,969 of record DAOUBZ010000510.1, read on the forward strand.
CAGCGCAGCGGCCAGGGCATCCAGAGTGGGCGGCGTGATGCCGTAACTGCAGAGGTAGGTCGGCGCCTCGGGGTAGGCGGCCAGGTCGTAGGGCAGGCCCAGTGCCACGGCCACCACTGGCGTCCCACGCCGCAGCAACTCACGTACCAGCGCAGCCTGCCCCGGGCGCGTCCCGGCGTTGATCGTTCCGGCGATCACCAGGTCGTAACCTGCCAGCCGTGCGGCCAGGGCCGCCACCTCGCCGGGTGAGGGTTCGGGCAGGATGCGTACCTCGTCGATCCGGGCGTGGTAGCGCCGCAGCGCCCCCGCCAGGTCGCAGCGCTCGTAGCTGGAGGTGTCGGCCAGGGTAAGATCGCCAGGCACGGGCACCGCGACCGCGATGCGCGCGTCGACGGGCGGGCACAGCGGCAGCTGCCTGGCGGTATCGCGCACCAGCGTTATCGCGCGGGCGGCCACTACTGCCGCCAGCCGCCGGTGCTCGGCGCAACCCACCACCTCCAGCCCGGGCTGCAGCTGCTCGGCCAGCCAATCCTTCAGCGCCAGGACTCGGCGCGCGGAGGCCTCCAATTCGCGCGGCGCCAGGCGCCCGGCCCGCGCCGCCGCCAGCAGTGCGCCATAAGCCTCCCCAGCATCATTTGGCGGGGCGAGCAGCAGCAGATCCACCCCGGCGGCCGCCGCGCGAACAACGGTCTCACCCGGCGACAGCCCGCCGGCCACACCGGCCATGCTCAGCGCATCGCTCACAACCACGCCGCTGAAGCCCAGGTCACCACGCAGCAGCTCGCGCAGCAGCTCCGGCGCGAGCGTGGCCGGCAGGTCGGCGCGCCCGGTGAGAGCCGGCAGGGCCAGGTGGGCGCTCATCACCAGGCGCACCCCGGCATCGATCGCTGCCCGGAACGGCGGCAGTTCCACCCGCGCGAGCCGCTCGCGCCCATGGGCGATGACCGCGAGCCCGTGATGCGTATCCACATCGGTGTCGCCGTGGCCGGGGAAGTGCTTGGCCGTCGCAGCTACTCCACTCGCCTGCAGCCCCACCGTCATCGCGGCCGCGAGCCGCGCCACCAGCGTCGGGTCCTCGCCAAAGGAACGCACACCGATCACCGGATTCTGCGGATTCAGATTGACGTCGCAGTCGGGGGCGAAGTTGACGTTCACGCCCACTGCCGCCAGCTCGCGACCGAGCGCCGCCCCGACCTGGCGGGCCAGGTCCGCCGAGCCAGTCGCCCCCAGAGCCATAGCGCCGGGGAAGGCCGTCAAGCCCTCCAGGCCCTGCAACTGCCCGCCCTCCTGGTCGGCGCAGACTAGTAGTGGTGGCCCCCCACCCGCCCGTGCTGCGGCCTGTAGCGCCGCCGTCAGCGCCCGCACCTGCGCCGGGGCCGCGCCGTTCAGGTGACGGAACAGCGTCACCCCGCCCGGCGGGCGCTGTCGTAGCGTGGCTAGCAGCTCCGCCGGCGGCTCCACCCCTTCGAACCAGAGCAGCAGACGCTGCCCGAGGGCCTGCTCCAGGTTCATCCACTGTCCTCCCGTGGGCCACGCTCCAGGCGCAGCGTCACGATCTGCTTCGGCCCCAGCGCCAGCGTTAGTGGCGCGTGCACCGCGAACGGCGCCTCCAGCGGCTCACCTTCCAGGTTCACCCGCCAGGCTTGACGATAGCCGTCGGGTACGCGGAGCTGCGCCTCGACCGCCACATCGTTCGGGTTGAACAGCCGCAGTTCCAACCCGTCATCTGCCCGGAGCACACTGCTCAGCACCGCCGGCCCATCGAGCGCCAGGAACGAACTCTCGGCCGGGAGCAGCACCTTCGCCGCGCCTGGCACCGTGGCCGGCTGGAGCGTGACGGCGCGCAGTCCGGCCGCCAGCTGGTGCCCAAGCTCGCAGAGCCGGGCCCGCTCGGGTGGACCCGCCAGTGGCATGATCCAGGCGCGAAAGCACAGGCGCTCGCCGAGCAGCAAGCCGCCCGGCTCGCCATCGGTCAGCACGGTGCGGCGCGTGCTGCGCAGCAGCGTCAGCGCGATCGGGCGCTCCGGCAGATCCCGCACCGCCGTCTCCAGCAGGCCCGGAGCAATCACCGCCAGCCCACGCCGCCCATCGTACACCGCCGTCCAGCTCTGCTGCGGCTTGCCCTCCACCTCCAACTCGCGGGCCAGGTGATGATCGGCGCGTAGGGCTACTGGCCGCTCCAGCACATCGAAGGCGCCGTCGGCAAAGTAGTGGCCGGCCGCCGCGCCACTCGGCAGCAGTACGCGCAGCCGGTGGTCAGCGGCGCTGTTGCACAGGGTTGTCTCGACCTCCACCCGGTTGCAGCCGGGCCGCAGACTCACCCGGCTGTCGAGCACCAGTTCGACCAGGTCCTCGGAGCGTGTGCCGCGCGCAGCATCGAAACGCGCGGGAACGACCATCGGCACGCGGACGCGAAAGGTAGTCAGCAGCGGCCCGTCGTGGATCAGGGCGATCAACGCGCTCGACCCACTGGAACTGACCACCTGGTCGTTCACTGCGGGGCCATGGAACCAGCCGTCGCCGATGTCGGCGCTGCTCTCGAAACAGAGCAGCCGCTCGTAGCGCGCACCGCTGCGCCGGTCGATCAGCGTGAGCGTGCCATTGGGCTCGATCGTCAACTCCAGCAACTCGTTCGCCATCGAGCGCTCGCTGGTAGCGAGGCCGCCCGTACCCGGGTGGCGCGTCGGCAACGCGATCGGCCGCGGCGCCAGGTGCGGCGGTAGCGGATCGACCGCGCCGGGACGCACGCTGAGCGTCGTGTAGCCGAGCGGCGGGATGCGCAGCGGCAGGCTGATCCGTACCACGTCCGCCGCGTAGCCCTGCGGGAACTTCCGGGGATCCAGGCGGGTCCGGGTTTGCCCGCGCTGCTGCGCCAGGCGCTGGTAGGGCAACTCAACGCCGTCGGCGTTGAAGACGCGGAAGGCCGGCTTGGGTTCGTAGCCGAAGAACTCGCCAAAGGCCGGCCACTCGGCTGGGATCGCAAGGCTCAGCTCGGCCGTCTCGTCCATGGGCCGCGGCAGCGGGTTGAAGACCACCACCCGCAGCGCATCATCGGCCGGCGCGCCCACGGCGGCCAGCGCGATGGCTCGCGCCGCCTCGTCGGCCAGCAGGCCCGCGATCTGGCGACACTGGCTGAAGCGGTAGCGCATATCGGCGTGCACCAGGTCGATGCTGCAGCCGCCGAGCGAGTCGTGGGCATGGTTCTGCAGCAGCCAGCGCCAGGCCAGTTCACGAAAGGCCCCTGGATCGGCCTGGCACGCAACGGCACTTGCCCAGGCGCTGAGCGGCTCGGCCCAGCGCAGCAGCAGGCTCTCGCAGGCGGCGTTCTCCAGCTTGAGATCGACCCGGCTCGACAGCACCCCAGGGATGAGCCAGTGCTCATTCTCGGCCCGCGGCGGCACCGCCGGCTCGCGCAACTCGCCACGACACTCGTCGACGATCAGATCGCTGTGCAGCAGCAACTCCGCCAGGTAGGCGTCGAGACTGCTGTGGACCAGCGCGTAGCGTTCGTCGGGGCTGTGGGCGTAGGCGAGCACCTCGCGGTAGACCAGTTCGTCCCAGGCCAGGTGGTCGCCGCCGTCAAAGACCAGCAGCGGTGGCACTGCCGTTGCCGCAGCCTCGGCCTCCAGAAAGGCCCGCAGGTCCGCACTCACGCCTGCGGCGTGAAGCGTGCGGTCCGGCTCATCGGCGTGGCGCACCTGGAAGGCAAAGGCCGAGTAGCCACCGCGCCCGAAGCGGTAAGCCGGCAGGCTGGTGCCGTCGGCGCCGCGCCAGCGGAAGTGACGGCTCGCCTGGTAGTTGGTGCCGCGCCAGAGGAAGCAGCCGCCAATGCCGAACCCGGCGAAGATCTGCGGCAACTGGCTGATGTGCCCGAACTGGTCGCAGACCCAGCCGGCACTGGAGGGTGAGCCGCCGAAGGCCCGGGCGACCGCCCGGCCATAGCGCAGATTGCGCACCAGCGCCTCACCCGAAACCAGGAACTCATCGGGTACGGTATACCACGGGCCGACTACCAGCAGGCCCTCGCGCACGCGCCGCTCCACCTCGGCACGGCGCGCGGGACGAACCTCCAGGTAGTCCTCGAGCATGATCGCCTGGCCATCGCAGGTGAACGGCCCACGCAGCCGCCCGTCGGCCAGCGCATCCAGCACCGCGTCGAGCAGGTGCACCAGCGCGTAGCGGAAGTGCTGCTGCGGGCGATACCACTCGCGGTCCCAGTGAGTGGAGAGGACGTAATGGGCGCGCCGGCGCATCATCGATCTACCCCTTCACTGCGCCGGTCAGCCCGCTCACAAAGGAGCGCTGTGCGAACAGGAACGCGATCAGGATCGGAATGATCACCATGATCGCCCCGGCAGCGATCAGCCGAAAATCGGCGGTGAACATCCCGCGCAGGGCCATCAGGCCCACCGGCAGGGTGTACAGGTCGCGGTTGCGCAGCATCAACGAGGGCCAGAGCAGCGCGTTCCACGACGTCACTGCGGTGAAGACCGCCGCCGTGGCCACCGCAGGCCGGATCGTCGGCAGCAGCACGCCCCACCAGATGCGCAACTCGCTCGCGCCATCGATGCGCGCAGCGTCGATCAGGTCGTTCGGCACCGATTTGTAGGCCTGGCGCAGCAGGAAGATGTTGAACGCGCTGAACAGATTAGGGAAGATGAGCGCCCAGAGCGTATCGTAGTACTTGAAAACATTCACCGCAAGAATGTAACTGGGGATATAGGTCAACTCAACTGGCACGATCAGCGTCGCCAGCAACAGGTAGAAGATCGCCTCGCGCCCCGGAAAGCTCATCTTGGCCAGCGGATAGGCCGCCAGCGACGAGACGAGCACATTCATCGTCACGGTGAACGCGGCCACAAACAGACTGTTGAGGAAAAAGCGCCAGATCGGCAACTGATCCCAGACCCGGGCGAAGTTGCCCAGCGTCGGGTCGCGCGGCAGAAACTGTGGCGGCAAGCTAAAGACCGCGTCGCTCGGCCCCTTCAATGAGGTCATCAGCAGCCAGAGGAAAGGCAGCACCGTGACCAGGCTGGCCAGCCCCAGCACCAGATACCAGAACAGGTTGGTGACCCACGCCGGGCGACGGCGCCCCGCCCGTGAAGAGGGTAGCGGCTCGGCGATCGTGCTCATCCTGTACCTCCATACATCAGGAAAGGAGCGGCTTGCACCGTCAGGCAGCGTCATCTGCCCGCGAACCCGGGCTCAGTCCTCACGCCGCTCCAGCATGCGCACATTCACGATCGAGAAGGCCAGCGTGATCAGCAGCAGCACCATCGCTACCGCTGAGGCATACCCCACGTTCTGCAGCCGGAAGGCCTGCTTCCAGAGGTAGAAAACCATCGTCACGCCGCTGTTGAGCACACCGCCGGTGCCATTGGTCAACACATAGATCTCATCGAAGACCTTCAGCGCGCTCAGGCTGGAGATCACCGCCACGAAGACGATCGACGGGCGCAGCCCGGGCACACTCACGTGCCAGTGCTTCTGAAACTCGTTGCAGCCGTCGATCTTCGCTGCATCGTACAGGTCCTCCGAGATCGACTGCAGACCGGCGAGAAAGACCACCATGTAGTAACCGACCCCCATCCAGGTGGTCATCATCATCGCGATCGGCAAGGTGAAGGCCGGCTCCATCAGAAAAACGATCGGCTTGTCAATGATCCCGAGCGACAGCAGCAAGCCATTCACCGGGCCGCCCGTGCCATCGAAGAGGAATTGCCAGGCAATGCCGATCGCCACGCTGCCGGTGATCACCGGGATGTAGTAGAGCGCCCGGAAGACCCCGATGCCCACCAGCGCGCGGTTTACCGCGATCGCCAGGATGATCGCCAGCACGATGATCACCGGCGTGACCAGCAGGTAGGTGAACGAGTTGCGCAGCGACAGCCAGAACACCCGGTCACCGACCAGCCGCTGGTAGTTCTCCAGCCCCACCGGCTGCGGCGGGGTGAGGATGTCATACGCAGTGAAACTCAGATAGCCGACGCTCACCAGCGGGTAGAGCGTGAACGTCGCCATCAGCGCCAGCGCCGGTAGCATGAACAGATACGGGGTCAGCCGATTCCTGAGTCGCATACTCATAGGCGATATCTCTCTGGGCACGGTTCAAACCTGCTCGACAATCGCTCAGGGGCGTGAGGCGCGGAGGCGACGAGGTGACAGGGTGATATGGTGACGACTATCGCCTCATCCCCCCGCGCCTCCGTGCCCCGCGACCCGGTCCGATCACAGCGCGGTCGGGCCGAAGCATGCGTCCCGTGAGGGTATTGGTTCCCGGTGGCTGCTGCGAATGCTTCGGCCCGACGGGGCCCCATTACCGCCTCACTTGATCAGCGCGTTGGCCTCCTGCACCGCGTCCGAGAGGGCCTTCTGCGGATCCACCCCGCCAAAGAGCGCCGCCTCGATCGCCTGGCGCACCACATCATTCACCTGGGCCTGGTTGGGGATCTCGGGCAGGATGTTCTTCTGCTGCGAGATGATCCCCTGGGCTAGCGGGCGGATCTGGTCCTCGATCGCTACCGGGGTCTGGGTGAAGAACGGATCTTTGTAGGACTCGGGCGTCGAGGGGAAGATCGGCACGATCTTCGCGAACTCGAGCATGCTCTGGGGGTTGGTGAAGAATGCCGCCAGGGCCGCCGACGCCTTCGGGTACTTCGTATTCTTGGTCACCACGATCGACATCGACACCGGGGGCAGCGCGCCCGAGCGACCCACGGCGCGCGGCACCATGGCCAGGTAGCCGTACAGCCCGGGATTGCTCTCGCGCACCAGACGGATAAGCTGTGCGCCAGTGACGTAGAATGGCATCTGGCCCGCCGTGAAGCGCTCCAGCCCGATACGGTCATCGGCTGCGTTCAACAGCACGATGTCCTTGTGGATGGCGCCAGCCTTGTTCAGATCCACGTAGTCCTGCAGCCACTGCACCGCCTCCGGCGAGTCGAAGGTGAAGGCCGTGCCGTCCGCATTCATCACCTCGACGCCCCCTTCGTAGGCGATCGTCTGCAGCAGGTTGTCGGTAGCCATACGCAGACCACAGGGGATGCCGCTCTTCTTGTGGAACTCGAGGCAGAAGGCCTTCTGCTCGTCGAAGGTCGTCGGCAACTGCTCCAGCGTGTAGCCGGCGTCGCTGAGCACCTTGGTATTCACCAGGAAGGCGTCCACCGCCTGGTACCAGGGCACCTGATAGCTCGCACCGCCCACATTGGTCTGGTTGAACAGATCAGGGTAGTACTGCTGCTGGACCGCCGGGGGCAGCGTTTCGCTCATGTTGAGCAACTGGCCCTTCTGGGCAAACTCCTGCACCCAGCCGGTGGGAATGTTGACCACATCGGGCGCGTTGCCGGCGGCCAGGCTGTTGCGGTACTCCTCCTGCAGCGTTGCCTGGCGGTCCTCCCATTTCACCGTCACGCCCGGGTAGGCCTGGTTGAACCGGGCGATCGTGCCCTTGATATACTCGTCGAAGGTCGGCGAGAGGAAGAACGTCCAGAAGGTGATCTCGGCCCCCTCCTCGACGTCGGCGATCACCGCTTCAGGGTTCGGGTCGGGCGTGGGGGTGACGACCACCTCCTTCTCCACCACCTCGGTCTGGACCACGACCTGGGTGACAACCTGCGGTTCGGCAGTCGGTCCCTGGGCTGCCGGGGCTCCGCCGCACGCGCTGAGGATCAGCGCGAAGACGGTGACGAGCAGCAGTGGCAGCGTGAGCCTGCGCGTTGCGTTCATGGGCCTGTTTCTCCTTTGAAAATGATCGGTCGTGGATCGATATCAGTTCAAGCGGCGCGCCAGGCCGCGCGGCGCGATCACCCCCTTTCAGTTGCTGTGCGCCGGCGCAAGCCAGTACAGCATGACGGAAGTTTGCTGATGGTTTCGGGCGCTGACCCGCGGGACGCACCCCGCCGCGATGAAAACTGGCCCCCTGTTTTCACATCAGGCGCACGGCGCGAGCGCGAAGTCCACCTCGAACGTTCGCCCCCAGGGCAACCGTACACTCCCCGGCACGATCCGCCAGCGCCCGGCATAGCCCGGCAGGCGCTCGATGAACCCGTTCAGCCCCGCCTCAATCCGCGCAACCGTCGCAGCGAGCGCCTCCGGCGTCCGTGGGTCGTGCTGCCCACTTGTGCTCTGAAGCCACTGGCGCACCGCGCTGCGCATCACCTGCTGGTAGCCCCAGTCCTCCACCAGCCGGTGCAGCAGCAGCTGCTGCTGGGCCGCACGGCCCTCAGGGGTGTGGCTCAGCAGCATTGCGAAGCTCTGGGCAACCACGCTGCCCAGGGTGTTGCCCGCGGTGTTCCAGGCGCCGTAGGCCGCCAGGGCCGGCAATGCGACCCGCGCGGCCAGCAGGTCCATCAGCGCCGGATCCGCGCCGTTTGGGTAGGCCACATCAGCCAGCGCCACCGCCTGACCCTGGCTCAGCCGGACGGCTGCCTCGTCCACCAGTTCAGTCAGCGCCGGCAAGCGGCTCGCACGCTCTGCGTCGGCGTGGGTGGCATCCCATTCGGCGCGCCGGGCCAGCGGCGCATTCACGCCCAGCCACAGATCGGCCGTGCCGACTGAACAACGCCCACCAGCCGCCAGAACCTGGCGCTCCACCGTCAGGCTGATCGGCCCGTCCTCGTAGGCCGCGATGTTGGCGGCTGCCGCCGGCGGCGCGTAGCACACGGCCACCGTAGGCGTTATCCCGGCCTCCCGGTTGAGCAAGCGCGCCAGCAGTGTACAGCCCACCTCGTCGGCACCCGGGTAGATCAGCAGCCGTTCGTCCCCAGCGGCAATGCCCAGCAACTCCGCCCAGCTCGCCAGCCAGCGCTTCTCCCCTGAGGGCAGGCCAAAGGGGCTCGTATCATCAGAGCTGAGCACAAGCAGATCAAACACACCATCGGCAAGCAAACCCAGCGCGGCCAGATTGACCGTGTGGTTGCGCAACCGCCGGGTGAGCAGGTCGCGCCGGTGCTCGACGGGGATGATCGCTTCCAGACGGGCAAGTTCCCTGTCGAGTGGCTGGCCCTGTCCACGCCGGTCGAGGAGCTGCGAGAAGGCGTAGAGCTCGGTGCCATACACGTCCCAGTAGACTGGCTCTTCGACCGCGTCATTCGCGTTGGAGACCCGCGTGATCAGGTTGAAGCCAAAGATCGGCAAGCGAGGATAGGCTGCGCGCACGCGGCGCAGGGGCTCCAGGCGCGCCAGGATCGTGCTCACCGGCTCATCCGAGATGCGCGAGGCGATCAGCCCGCCATAGCCGAGCAACTCAATGGCGACGATCAGCCCGTCCAGCCCCGGTGCGGAGGCCTCCAACCAGTGAGCCAGGGCGGCACAATTGGCTGGGCGACGCCACGCGCAGAGCAGTTCGGCCGGTGGCAGCACCAGTTCGGCCCCGGCGATCGCGGCGATCATCGCCGGGTAGCGTGTATTCGCGGGCCGCTCGTCGAGCGGCAGCAGACCGATGCGCATCGCGTATCACTCATCACGGCTATCAGGCTGGCGATTGGCCCGTTCGATCGCCTGGACGCTAAACAGCAGCGCCCGCGGCACGTGGAAGCAACCCTTGTAGTTTCCGCCCTTGCTGGTAAGTGCGAGCTCGCCCTGCCGGTCGCAGTAGCCGAACCACTCGCCGTACTCAGGGTCAACAAAATGGCGATAGGTGTAGGCATCGACCCGCGCGAGCCAGTCGTGCCAACGCTGCTCGCCGGTGAGCGTCGCGGCGAGCACACAGGCGTAGATCGCCTCGGCGTGCGGCCACCACAGCTTCATCGTCGCCTCGAGTTGCAAGGGTGGGCGTCCCGCCAGGTCGACGAAGTAGAACAGGCCCCCATACCGATCGTCCCAGCCACGCTCGAGCGAGCCTGCCAGCGCGGTGAGCGCCATTGACCGGTGCTCGGCGCTCGGCGCGAGCTCCAGCAGGTGCAGCACGATCCATGCAGTCTCGATCGCGTGACCAGGGTTGAAGAGCCGGCCCTCGGGCAGCGCCGTCAGGTCACGCCCGTCGAGGGCCACGTGCTCACGAAAGACCTGCCGCTCCGCGTCGTAGTGGCGGGCCACCCCGGCGAGCGTCTCGCGCACCACAGCGACATAGCGCGGGTCGGCGACCTGGCGCACCAGATCGTGGGCCATCATGCCGACCACCAGCAGGTTGGCCAGGTTGCTCAGTGGGGCCTGGCCCTGGAGGGTCGGCCGGCCGAGCAACTCCGGGTCACGGATCCACGCGACGATGTGCCAGAACAGCTCCTCAGCCTCGTCCAGGTAGCCCTGGTCGCCGGTGGCACGGGCATACTCAAGCAACCCCAGCTGGTAGAAGACCGCGGCGTAGGGCTTACGCTGAAAGAAGTGCGGCGTCCCCTCGCGGGTCAGGCTGAAGAACAGCCGGCCCTGTTCGTCGCGGGCGTGGCGGCGCAGGAAGTCGACGCCGAGCGCCGCTGCGTCGAGGTACTCCTGGCGCCGTTCGAGCTCGTTGTAGAGCCGCGCGAACATCCAGACGGCACGGCCCTGCAGCCAGACATACTTGCGCGTATCGTAGATGCTGCCGTCACGGTCGAGGCAGGTGAAGTATCCGCCGTACTCACGGTCGAGCGAGTGACGCAGCCAGAAGGGGATCACGGCATCGACAAGGTCATGCCGGTAACGCGCGGCATAAGCCTCAAGCATTGGCTGCACCTCCAGCGGCTGATGCTACCTGTTCTGCCGGTGTGCCGGGCAGCGGCGGGCGCTGCACCAGGCGCTCCAGACCCAGTTCATAGGTGAGCAGCGGGGCCGCGGCGCCGAGCAGCGGCGCATGCGGGCCCATGGTGGCCACCTCGACCTCGGTGGCCTGCACCAGGGCCGGCAGGGCACGGCGGGCAAGCTCGTCGCGCACAGCAGCCTGCAGGCGCACGCCCAGGGGCGCGATCCGGCCGGTGATCAGGATACGGCGTACATTGAGCACACTCACCAGGCTCGCCACCGCCACCGCGAGCGAGCGACCGGCGTCGGTAATCAGCGCGTGGGCGCCCGGGTCACCCATCTCCGCAGCCTGAGCCACACTGGCGAGCGTCAGGGTGGCAGGGTCAGGCGCAAGGCGGCCCAGGATCGAGCTGGGGTGAGCCGTGGCCAGAGCGCGGGCACGTTGCAGGATCACCGCACTGCTCACCAGCGTTTCGAGGCAGCCGCGGTTACCGCACTTGCAGGGCTCACCCTTGGGGTCAACCACCAGGTGACCGATCTCGCCGGCACCATAGCCCTCGCCGGCATACAGGCGCCCGCCCAGCACGATCCCGGCGCCGACACCGAGGCCAACTTTGACCACCACCAGATTCGGGGTAGCCTGGGCCGGGCTGAACATATACTCGGCCAGGGCCAGGCTATGGCTATCGTTGGCCACATAGACGGGCAGGCCGGAGCGCTCCTGGAGCATCGTGCGTAGTGGCAGGTCGTTCCAGCCGAAGGTAACGCCACGCACCACCGTGCCAGTGCTGGTATCAACCAGGCCGGGGGTATTGATACCGATACCCAGCAGCGGGCGGTCGGCGGCGCGGGTGAGCGTGTCGACCATCGCGTAGATCGTCGCGAGCACTGCGGCGCCTTGCCGGCTGGGGAGCAACCTGTCTGCGTGGTGCCGCAGCGCGCCGCGCAGGTTGACCAGGGCACCGTGGACGGCTTCATTGGTCACGCTGATCGCCGCCACCTGGCGCGCATCATCAACGACACTGAGCAGGATCGGGCTCCGCCCGATCGCCACCGAGCCATGGCCAACTTCTTCGACCAGGCCACGCTCAAGCAGATCGCCCACCACCTCCGAGACGGTAGTACGGGTGAGCTGGGTCAGCCGGGCGAGGTCAGCCCGGCTGATCGCGTCATACTCATAGATCGTGCGTAGCACCAGGCGACTGTTATGGTCCCTGGTGTGCTGGCGGGTTGCTTTTTCAAGCAGGGATTCCACGTTGCACCGTTGCCGGCTATTTAGATAGTTTATTGAACTTGCAAAGTCAAGGATAGCACAGAATCGCAGAATGTCAATCAGGAACACGGCTGCCAGGGGGCGGTACGGGCATAGCCAAAAGGCCCGGCTCACGAATGTGAGCCGGGCCTTTT
>DAOUBZ010000511.1:0-1613 GCA_034432515.1 Chloroflexaceae bacterium
GAGGGGCCGCCGCGGGTGCTGCTGATCGCCGGGGCCGAGGATCGCGCCGCGCCGCTGCGCGCCGCCCTGGAGGCCGCCGGGCTGCGCGCCAGCCTGCTCGCCCCCGCGCAGACACCGAGCAACCCGAGCGATCTGCGCCAGTTCGCTGCGGTCTTTCTGCTTGATGTCAGTGCAGGCGAGATGCCGCTGGCCGCGCAGCGGGCGCTCAGCGTGTATGTGCGCGACCAGGGTGGCGGTCTGGCTATGATCGGCGGCGAGCAGTCGTTTGGCGCCGGTGGCTGGCGACGCACACCGCTGGCCGCCATCCTGCCCGTTGAGCTTGACCCGCCCACGCGCGATAATCGCCCCGACCTGGCGCTGGCCCTGGTGATCGATCGCAGCGGCAGTATGGGCGATAGCGCCGGCCCGGGTCGTAACCGGCTCGACCTGGCGAAAGAGGCCGTCTTCCTCGCCACACGCGGCCTTGCGGCCAACGACCAGCTCGGCATCTTTGTCTTTGATGATGCGGCCGCCACCGTGCTGCCGCTCCAGCCCCTGCCCGACCTCAGCGCGATCGAGCAGGCCCTCGGCCTGGTCAGCCTCGGCGGCGGCACCAACATCCGGGCCGGCATCGCACTGGCCGCCCCGGCGCTGATTGCGGCTGACGCGCGGGTCAAACACCTGATCCTGCTCACCGACGGCCTCGACAACAGCAACTACAGCGACCTGATCGAGCGTATGCGCGAGCAGAACGTGACGATCACCGTGGTCTCGATCGGCAGCGGCGCCAACCCCAGCCTCGAAGGTGTCGCGCAGCAGGGTGGCGGTGCCTTCTACCGGGTGACACGGGCCCAGGAGGTGCCGGCGATCTTCCTCAGTGAGACGGTGCGCGTCGCGCAGCGCGATATCGTCGAGGGCGTGTTCATCCCGGCGGTAGCACTACCCGTTCCGCCCGTGCGCGACCTGGGCGGCCTGCCGCCGCTCTACGGCTACAACAACACCGGACAGCGCGCAACCGCGCGCACCATCCTCGTCACCGCGGAGGGCGCGCCGCTGCTGGCCGTCGGCCAGGTGGGCCTGGGTCGCACCCTGGCCTGGACCAGCGACCTCAAGGGCCAGTGGGCCGCCGACTGGATCGGCTGGGAGGCCTTCCCGCGCTTTGCCGCCGGCCTGGTGGACGGGCTGCTGCCGCCAACGACCGGTGGCCAGCTCGCCCTCGAGAGCCGGGTCGATGGCCCCGAGGCCGTGCTCGACCTGATCGTCACGGGCGAGAGCGGGCTGCCCGCCGAGGCCGCAACGATCGAGGGGCGGCTGCTCAACCCGGCGGGGATAGGTGCGCCGTTGCGCTTCACCCAGGTTGCGCCGGGCCGCTACCGCGCCACGGCCGCAGCCGACCAGCCGGGGGTCTACCTGGCTCAGGTGGCGGCGCTGGACGCCGCAGGCCAGGCCCTGGGCGTCGCCAGTGGCGGCCTGGTGGTGAGCTACTCGCCCGAGTACCGGCCCAGCGCCACCGGCGAGACGTTACTCGGCGAACTGGCCGCGCTCAGCGGGGGGCGCAGCGCGCCGCCGCCCGAGAGCCTCTTCCTGGCGCCGGGGCAGACGGTGGGCCGGGTGAACGAGATCGCCCAGCCGCT
>DAOUBZ010000512.1:0-11709 GCA_034432515.1 Chloroflexaceae bacterium
AGTCGCCGTGCTGGTGCTCTGGCTGCGCGGGCTCCAGCGAGCCCTGCGCCCCGAGCCGGCCCTGCCCCCGCCCGTCGCCGAGAGCCACAGCGCCACCACCGCCCGCGAGCAGGCCGAGGCCCTGGCCCGCGCCGGCAACTACCGCGAGGCGGTCCGGCTCCTGGCGCTCGCCGCGCTGCTCTGGCTCGATGAGCGGGGCCGCCTGCGCTACCAGCCCCATCTGACCAATCGCGAGCACCTGGCGCGCCTGGGCGACCAGCCGGGCCTGCGCGCGCACCTGGCCCCGGTGGTTGAGACGGCCGACCGCGTCTGGTATGGCGGCGCACCGCTTGACGCCATGGCCTATGCCGAGTACGCCCGCCGGGTGGGCGAGCTCTGCGAGCAGGCTGGCGATGCGTCGTGACCTGCTGATCCTGATCGGGCTCTTCGTCGCCCTGGCGCTTGTGATCGCCCTTGGACCGGGCCGGGCCAGCAGCGTGCCCGGCTGGAGCACGAGCAGCCATGCCAGTGGCCCGCCGGGCGCGCTGGCGCTCTACCGCTGGCTCGAGGCGCTCGACTACGATGTGGGCCGGCTGCAGTACACGGAACGCTTCGCGCCGGACCCCCAGGCGGCGCTGTTGATCGTGCTTGGCCCCAGCGAACGCTACAGCCGCGATGAGGCTGCAGCAGTGGCCGCCTGGGTGGCGGACGGCGGCACCCTGCTGCTGGCCGACGACCAACCCGGGCAGGCGGCGGCCAGCGCGCCCCTGTTCGCAGTCTTCGAGCTGGAGCTGGTCGCCGCCGCGGCGGAGCAATCCACCGAACTGGCGCCGGTGCTCCAGCCAGGGTTCAGCAGCCCGCCCGTCCACACGATCGTCACCGGCAGCCGGGCCTGGCTGCGCACCCCGCGCGACGACGTGGCACCGCTGGCCGGCGCCGACGACGCGCCCGTGCTGCTGGGACTGCGCCACGGCGAGGGCTACGTATTCGCCAGTGCGGCGCTGTTCCCCTTCACCAACCGCGGCCTCGCCCAGGACGACAACGCGGCGCTGGTGCTGAACTTGCTGCGGTGGGTGCCGGCCGGCGCGCGGGTCGTCTTCGACGAGTACCACCACGGCTTCGTGCGCGCGCCGTCGCTGCGCAGCCTGCTACTTGGCACAGCCTGGGGCTGGGCGATCCTCTACACCGCCCTGGTGCTCGCCGCCTACCTGGCGTTCACGGGGCGGCGCTTCGGGCGACCGGTCCCGCTCCAGGCGGAGACCGCCCGGCGGAGCAGCGCCGAGTACCTGGAGAGCATGGCCGGGCTGCTGCGCCGGGCCGGCAAGCGCGAGGCGCTCCAGGCCCACTACCGGGCAAGCTTCAAGCGTCGCCTGGCGCGGGCCAGCGGGCTGAGCCCCCACCTCGACGATGAGGCGCTGCTGGCGGCGCTGGCCGAGGTGGCACCGGGCGAGGCGCCACGGGCAAGGGCCCTGCTTGACGAACTGGCCGGCCCGGTAGCCGACGAGGCCAGGCTGCTGCGCCTGGTCGCCGAGGCCGACAGCCTGGTGCAGGCACGATGACCACCCGACCCACTATCCCGGCGCTGCGCGCGGCGCTCGAGTCGACGCTCGAATTGCTCGACACGGGGGTGCGGCTCTACCGGCGCAACTTCCCGCGCCTGCTGCTCCTGGCCATCCTGGCGGCGCTGCCGCTCGGCGCCACCGCGGCCCTGGGCTTTGCCGCCGGCTGGCTGGCTTCCGGGCTGGGTGCCCTGCTGCTGCTGCCGGTCAGCCTGCTCGCGCTGCCGCTCAGCCTCTATGTGATGGGCGCGCTAAGCCGCGCCGCCGCGATGGCCGCCCAGGGCGCACCGCTGAACCTGCGGCAGGCCCTGGCGATCGGGCCGCTGCGCGTGCTCGGCATGGGTTGCTACGGCACGCTGTTCACACTGGTGGCCGGCGCTGCCGTATCCATGCTCAGCAGCGGCTGTCTCTGCATCGTCTACATCTTCGGCATCGCCAGCGTCGCGGCAGCCGCTTCAGTCGGCTCGCTGGCCGGAGTGGCCGGCGAGGTCGCCGTGGGGGTGCTCGCCATCGTGGCCGTCATCGCGCTGCTCGTGATCTACGTGGCGGGCCTGATCCTGAACGGCGCCGTCTACGGCAGCGTCGTGTACGCGCTGCAGCCCTTCGTTCACGAGCCCCTGCCACTCCGCGCGGCGGTCCGGCGCAGCCTGGACCTGACGGGCTACCGTTTTGGCCAGAACCTGCTGGCCTTCCTGTGCGCCGGCCTGGTCTTCGGCGCGGCGGCGCTGGCGACCACCGTTGCGCTGGGGGTGCTCATCCCGCTGCCGGCGCTCTTCCTGCTCGGCACGGAGTCGCCGCTGGCCCAGGGGATCACGGTGGCCGCCGTGGTGGCAGGGGTGAGCGCCACGGTGCCGTTGCTGCCGATCTGGATGGCCCTGCTCTACCAGCAGCGCCTGGCCGCCTGGCGGGGCGACGACCTGGCGACGCAGATCGCGGCGCTGGCGCCCGAAACGTTGGTTGAAACGCCACGCCCAGGGTAGCCGCCAGGGTAGCCGGGGTCCGTGTTCAGCGTTGGGGTGACCACCCAGGCCGGGGAGCGAGGGCGGGACGCTCTCGTCAGCGCACGCAGGCTTCGTACCCGTAGCCGGGCGCTTCAGTGGCCCGGCGTGCCAGACGCCAGTGACCTTGACGCAGCCCTGGCCCTGAGCCTCTCGGATTGCTCAACGACGCCGAGCGGAGTATAGTGAGGCCTGACATACGCAACGCAGCGAGGAGGATACAATGATGCAACCAGTCGTGTTGGCCGACCTGGCGACGCAGGTGTCCATCCCTGAGGATGGCATTATCAGCCGGACGATCTACCAGGATGAGCAACTGAAGGCGGTACTCTTCGGCTTTGCCGCCGGGCAGGAGCTTTCGGAGCATACTGCCTCGACCTCCGCGATCCTGCACCTCGTTCAGGGCGAGGCGCACATCACGCTGGGTGGTGAGGCCCGCGAGGCAGGCGCCAACACCTGGATCCACATGCCGCCGCGCCTGCCGCACAGCATTGTCGCCACCACTCCGCTGGTCATGCTGCTGCTGTTGCTGAAGGGAAGCGCGTGAGCGCGCCGCTGCCCACACGATCGGTGCGCCTGCGCCCGATCGCCCTGCCAGTTGAACATGGTGGCTGGAGCTTCCTGGGTGCGCCGATCGTGCTTGGCCTGTGGGTCGCGCCCTCAGGTGCCGGGCTCTGGCTTGGCCTGGCCGCGCTGGGCGCCTTTCTGACCCGCCAGCCTCTCAAGCTGGCCCTGGCCGACCGGCAGCGTGGGCGCCGCTACCCGCGCACGGTGTGGGCCGAGCGGTTCGTGGCCCTCTACGGTGGGCTGACCCTGCTCGCGTTCGGTACGGCCTGGTGGACAACGACCCACCCCTTCTGGTCGCCGCTGGCATTGGCCGCGCCACTGGTGGCGCTGCAACTGCGCTACGACCTGCTGAAGCAGAGCCGCACGGCGATCGCCGAGTACAGCGGCGCAGCGGCGCCTGGCGCGGTCGCGGCGGCGCTGGCGCTAGCCGGGGGCTGGTCCCTCGGCCCGGCACTGCTGCTGTGGCTCCTGCTGGCGCTGCAGGCCATTCCGGCGATCATCTACGTGAGAACGCGCCTCCGCCTGGCGCGGGGCGAGGCCGCGCGGCGCGCACCAGCCTGGGGCGCCCAGTTCGGCGCGCTCATCGTGGTCGCCGGCCTGGCCTGGAGCGGCCTGGCGCCGTGGCTCAGCGTCGCGGCCTTCGCGCTGCTGGCCGTGCGTGCCGTGCTCGGTCTCATGCCGCGCAGCCTGGGCACGCCCACACCGCTGGTCGGCGTGCAGGAGGTCGGCTTCAGCCTGCTCACGGTCGCCAGCATCGCGCTGGGCTGAGCACTGGTCACAGGGCTTGTGTAGGGGTGTTTTTCCGGTGGTGTTGGCGGCTACGCCGCCCTCAACCCCATCACCGGAGGCGGTTGCGCCGCGACGGAAAAGTTGTTATCCTGAAGCGAAGCATTCAAGAGGTAGTGGAATGATGCGCACGACCGTCGTGAAGGTGGGCGGCAATGAGCTGGATGAGCCGGCCTTTCTCGATGGGCTGAGCGCGGCGGTGGCCACGGCTGGCGGCCGGCAGGTGCTGGTGCACGGCGGCGGCAAGGAGATCAGCGCGGCGCTGGAGCGCGCCGGGCTGGCGGTGCAGTTCATCGAGGGGCTGCGTGTCACTACGCCCGAAGCCATGGCGATCATGCAGCAGGTCGTCTGCGGCACGATCAACCAGCGGGTCGTCGCCAGCCTGGTGGCGCGCGGGGTGCGGGCCCTGGGGCTGAGCGGGATCGACCTGGGGCTGCTCCGCTGCGCGCCGCATCGGCCCGGCGGGGTGGACCTGGGGCGGGTTGGCGTGGTCACCGCGGTGGATGCCGACGCGATCCGGGCCATGCTCGCGCTGGGCTGGCTGCCCGTCTTCGCGCCGGTGGCGCTTGGTGCAGCCGACGGGCTGAGCTACAACATCAACGCCGACATGGTCGCCCAGGCGATCGCCGGGGCGCTCGGCGGCGCCGAGCTGGTCTTCGTCAGCAACGTGCCCGGGGTGCTGCTGGAGGGCCAGATCGCCCCGCAGCTCGATGCGGCGGCCGTCGAGGTGGCCATCGCCACGGGCGCGATCAGCGGCGGCATGGTGCCCAAGGTGCGCGCCGCGCTCGATGCGCTCGCGGCGGGGGCCAGCGCCGCGCGCATCACCAACCTCGCTGGCTTCGCCTCAGGCGGCACGCGGATCGTCTAGCCGCGAACGCCACCCTACCCCCAGGCGCTGCATGTCAAATGAGACTACCATCCACTGCGTCACCGCCGGCGACATCTTCGCCCGATTGAACCCCGACGAGCGGGCCGCGATCGAGCGCCTGATCAGCTACAGCGTCTTTCCCGCCGGGCAGATCTTCCACTCGCCCAACGAGATCGGCGAGCAACTGTTTGTGCTGCGGTCCGGGCGCGTGCGCATCTACAAACTCTCGCCCGAGGGCCGCGCCCTGACGCTGATGGTGCTTGAGCCAGTGACGATCTTCGGCGAGATGACCCTGGTGGGCCAGTGGCTGCACGACACCTTCGCCGAGGCGATGAGCGAGTGCGTGATCGGCCTGATCGGGCGCGATACCCTGCGACAGATCCTCGCGGACCACCCGCAGGTGGCGCTCGCCTTCATGGAGTTGATGGGCCAGCGCCTCCGGGCGATGGAGAACAAACTGGCCGACATCGCCTTCAAAAACGTCGCCCAGCGCCTGGCCAGCGTGCTGCTCAACCTCGCCGGCACGCCCGTGGGCCAGGGCCAGCCCGCCACGCCGCCTATGGTAGTGCGCTACACCCACCAGCAACTCGCCGAAATGATCGGCTCCTACCGCGAGACGGTCACCAAGGCGATCGGCGAGTTGCGCGAGGGCGGCATGATTCGCATCGACGACGACGCGATCTCGCTGATCAACGTCGAGCAACTCCAGCGCCTCGCCAACCGGTAGTGACCGGGTGAGGTGGTGACGCGGGGATGCGAGGACGCGAGGACACGATGACGAGGACGCGAGGATACGATGACGCGGCGACCTGTAGGCAGGCCCCTTGTCCCGGCGCGCGCTTCGGCTGGTGCAGGCATGGGAAGAACTGCATCGTGCCGAGTTAGTCGCCAACTGGAATCGGGCGCGAGACCAACTTCCCCTTGACCCGATCCCACCCCTTACTTGAGCGGAGGCCCGCCATGTCCGAGTTTATGCGCGTGACCGCAGTCGAGCCACACGATGCGACCACGCTCCGCGTTACCTTTACGAACGCGGCAACGCGGCTCATGGATGTGGCGCCCTATACCAGTGACGGACCAATCTTTGAACCCGTGCGATCGGATCCGCAGTTCTTTCGCCGCGTGCAGGTTGTGAGGGGAACAGTCACGTGGCCAAACGGTGCCGACATCGATCCGGATGTGCTCTACTACGCGGGACCGCCCCCGTGGGCGGCAGACGTTCGAACCGCGACGGAGCAGCACGAATGATCACGCAGACGTAGCAGGACGGCGTTGCCTAGCGCGCTGCCGGACGCCTGCGGATGGCGCCACCGAGCAGCATGAGCGTCAACGTGATCCCGATCGACCAGCCCAGGTGAAGATCCGACGAGCCGGTGTTGGGCAGCGCCACCGGCCCACCGGCGCCACCCCACCGGCCCACCCGGGCCATCCCGCCCCCCGCAACCCCGTGATGCCCCGGCGCGAACGTTGCCGCCGCCCGCCCCCCCGCAACCCCGTGGGCACGCGCCGTTGACAGCCCGGAACGCTCCGCGTATCCTACGCCCGGACAAATCTCGCGGAGGCCAGGGTCGCGGGCACCTGCGCACCTGGTCCAGGGAGCCCCATGTCGCGTCCCATCCTGCCCTACCTGGTGCTGTTCGCCGGCGTTCTGGTCGTCTCCACCTCATCGATCCTGATCCGCTTCACCCAGGCGGCCGGCGTGCCCTCACTGAGCATTGCGGCCTGGCGGCTGGCCCTGGCGGCCCTGCTGCTCACGCCGCTGGCCTGGGCGCGGGCCGGTCCCGAGTTGCGGGCATTGCGCCGCCGGGACCTGCTGCTTGGCCTGGCTTCGGGCGTCTTTCTGGCTCTGCACTTCGCGAGTTGGATCAGCTCCCTGGCCTACACCTCGGTGGCCTCCAGCGTTGCCCTGGTCTCGACCAACCCGCTCTGGGTCGGCCTGGCCTCGCTGCTGATCTTCCGCGAACGGCTGGGCTGGCGCACCCTGCTGGGCATCAGTGCGACCCTGCTCGGCAGTGTGCTGATCGGCCTGTCCGACCAGGTCAGCAGCAGCGCGCCGGACCCGGCTCTGGGCAATCTGCTGGCTCTGGTGGGCGCTGTGACCGTGAGCGGCTACCTGCTGATCGGGCGTGATCTGCGCCGCCGGCTCAGCGTGCTCGCCTACATCTACGTGGTCTACTCCACCGCCGCGCTCGTGCTCGTGCTCTGGGCGTTGCTGGCCGGCCAGCAACTGGTCGGTTTCCCGCCCTATGGTTACCTGCTCTTGCTCGCGCTCGCGCTTGGCCCGCAGCTGCTCGGCCACACCGCGTTCAACTACGCCCTCTCGGCGCTCTCGGCCACCTTCATCGCCGTCGCCATTCTCGGCGAGCCGATCGGCTCGGCGCTGCTGGCCCTGCTGGTCTTTGGCGAGCGCTTTGCGCCATTGCAACTGGCCGGCTTCGTGCTGCTGTTGGCCGGCATCGTCATCGCTTCGCGCGAAGAGACGCGCCGCCCGGTCCGCGCCGATCAGCCTGCTGGATGAGCTCGCTGCTCCTCCCATTCGGCATTCGTTGGCCAGAACGGCGCGATCTATTCGATGTTCAGCAGCTTCAGGAAGTTGGTCGGCCCGTGGCGGTAGACCGGGTGGCCGCCGGTGAGCACGACCGTCTCGCCTGCCTGGGCGAGGCCGCGAGCGTGGAGTAATGCCTGGATCTCTTGCTCCAGCGCATCGAGGTGATCGGCCGAGTGGATAACCAGCGGGGTGACGCCCCAGTAGAGCGCGACGCGCCGCGCCGTCTCCGCGCTGGGACTCAGGGCGATGATCGGCACCTGGGGCCGGTAGTGCGAGACCAGGCGCGCGCTTGAGCCGCTCTGGGTCAGCACCACAATGGCCCGCACCGGCAGCATGCGGCTGATCGTCGCTGCGGCGTCGGCGATCGCGCGGGCACTGCTCTGGACCTCGGGGATCGCCCAGCGCGGCACGGCGATGTCGCTCCCTGCCTGGGCGGCGCTGCCCTCGATCGCGTCGGCGATCAGGGCCATCATCTGCACTGCCTCAAGCGGATAGGCGCCTGCGGCAGTTTCGCCGCTGAGCATCACTGCGTCGGAGCCATCGAGGATCGCATTGGCGACATCGCTGCTCTCGGCGCGGGTAGGGCGTGGGTTCTGGATCATCGACTCGAGCATCTGCGTGGCCGTGATCACCGGGATGAGCGCCCGGTTGGCCGCATCGATGATCTGCTTCTGGACCAGTGGCACCCGCTCCGGCGCCATCTCCACGCCTAGATCGCCGCGGGCAACCATGATCGCGTCGGCGACACTCAGGATCGCGGGCAGGTCCTCGAGCGCCTCGGGTCGCTCGATCTTGGCGATCACTGGGGTGCTCTTGCCGGCCGCGCTGATAATGGTCTTGATCTGCTTAATGTCGTCGGCCGCCCGCACAAACGACAGTGCCACGTAATCCACCCCCTGTGCCAGGCCGAAGTGCAGATCCTCGAGATCCTTGGCCGTCGCCGCCGGGGCGCTCACCCGCACCCCGGGCAGGTTGATGCCCTGGTGCTGCTTCAGGCGCCCGCCATGGACAACCTCGGTTTCGACCTCGTTCGTCCCCGTTGCGCGGACCACCAGCTCGATCATGCCGTCGGAGAGCAGGATCCGGTCGCGGGGCTGCACGTCCTGCGGCAGGGCGGCATAGGTGGTGCTGACCCGTTCGGCATTGCCGATGATCGGCTCGGTGGTGATCCAGAAGCGCTGACCGGCGACCAGGTCTACCGGCTGGCCATCGGCCAGCGGGCCGGTGCGGATCTTCGGCCCCTGCAGGTCCTGGAGAATAGCGACGTGGCTGCCGGCCTCAGCGGCGGCGCGGCGCACCAGGGCGATGAGCGCGGCGTGATCGGCGTGCGTCCCGTGTGAGAAGTTGAGCCGCGCAACGTTCATTCCGGCCTGGATGAGGCCGGTGATCCGCTCCAGCGTGTTCGAGGCCGGCCCCAGGGTGGCCACGATCTTGGTCCGACGCATGCGCTCATTTCCCTTCCGTGCGGCGTTCCGGCAGTCTGGTCACGGCCCGACTGTGACCAGCGGCGCGATCTGCGCAAAGAGCTTGTCACCGATCCCCGAAACCTCGCGCAGTTCTTCGACCGCGCGGAATGGCCCCTCTTCGGTACGGCGTGTGATGATGCGTTCGGCCAGGGTTGGCCCGATGCCGGGCAGTTCCTCCAGGTCGGCCGCACTGGCGCGGTTCAGGTCCAGCAGGCCGCCGGCTGCCGCAGCGGCTCCCGCCGCTGGGGCCGGCGCCGCGCTGAGTTCAGTGGTGGTGGGGATGTGGATGTGCTGCGCGTCGCTGAGCGGCTCAGCCAGGTTCACGCGCTCGCCCGCGGCATCAGGGCGCAGCCCACCCGCCGCCTCCACCAGGTCCTTCACCCGGGCGCCGGGCGGCAGTTGGTACACATCAGGGTAGAACACGGCCCCGCTCACATAGACCACCAGGTCGGCGGGTGGGTCACTGGCTGGCGCATCGAGCGCGGGCAACATCGGCTCATCCAGGGCGCTCAATGGTTCCAGGACCGTGGGGGGCGCCTCGCGCGCGGTGGGCGCGAGCAGCCGTGGCGCGAGGCCAAGCGCCAGCACCAGCACCCCGAGGGCGAAGCAGGCCGCCGCTGCCACCAGCCGCGGCGCGCGCCCGAGCATTGCCAGATCCATTGCGTTGTTCCCTCCGCTTCGCTCCGGCCACTCTACTGGCATGTACCGTTGCAGGGCAACGAAGGTTCGCTCCCGGGCTGCGTTGTGCGCGGCCATTATACCAGTTCGTTGGTTCTGGTTGCTGCACCGCCAACGCCAACGAACAAACACCCTGTCGGGTAGCGTAGCTGCCCCGCACCCCAACGCGAGGCGGACGTTGTATCAACGCTGTATCGTACAATAGGCCGCACATCGACGAAGACGACCTGAGGAGAGGCCCTATGCTCATCTGTGAGGACCAGCGCAGCGGCGACGGCTGTGGCGCCGAAAACCCCGACGGGGCGACGGTCTGTGCCCGTTGCGGGCGGTCGCTGCGTTTTGCGGTCCACCTCCACGACCCGGGCGCGCGGATCGGCACCTATCAGGTGGTGCGCGCACTGGGTCACGGCAGCTTCGGCGCCGTCTACGAGGCGATCGATACGCGCGACCCCGAGCGACGGGTGGCGATCAAAGAGACCTTCGAGGCGCCGACGGTGCGCGGCTTCCAGCGGGAGTTTGAGGCCCTGGCCAATTTGCGCCACCCCAACCTGCCCCGCTACTACGAGATGTTCGAGGCCGATGGTTGCGGCTACCTGGTGATGGAGTTCGTTCCTGGCCAGAGTCTCGACGAGATCCTGGCCCGGCAGAAGAGCCCGTTCTCCGAGCAACTGGTCGTTGCCTACGCCGAGCAACTCTGCGATCTGCTAAACTACCTGCACAGCCAGCACCCGCCGATCATCCACCGCGACATCAAGCCCCACAACATCCGCGTCACCCCCGAGGGCCAGATCAAGCTTGTAGACTTTGGACTGTTCAAGCAGGGCATCCAGCGCACGCGCAAGACGCTCCACGGCCTCGGCACACTCGAGTACATGCCGCTGGAGCAGTTCGACTGGTCGGGCGGGACGGATCAGCGCAGCGACATCTACAGCCTGGGGGCCACGCTCTACCATCTGCTCACCAACCGCTACCCGCTGAGCGCGCCCAGGCGCATGAGCCGCGCCCGCGATCCGCTCAAGCCGCCCCACAAGCTGAACCGCCACGTCTCACCCCAGGTCTCCCAGGCGGTGATGCGCGCCATGGCCCGCTTCCCCCAGGAGCGTTACCCGAGCGCCGAGGCCTTCAGCCGCGACCTGCTCGGGCGCAGGCAGCGCTACATCAGCGGCGCCCGTGTCGGGCGCACGCTGCGTGGGCACACCAGCTTTGTCCACGCGGTGACCTGGAGCCCCGATGGGCGCATGCTGGCCAGCGCCGGCGCCGACCGGGTCCTGCGCATCTGGCGGGCCAGCGATGGCGAACCGCTGGCCTGCCTCGAAGGCCACACCGACCGGGTGCTGAGTGTGGCCTGGAGCCCCGACGGCGCCACGCTGGCCAGTGGCAGCGCCGACCACACGGTGCGCCTCTGGTGCGCGCGCGAGTGGGGCGCGCTGCGCGTGCTGGAAAACCACGGCGACGTTGTCCACGGGGTGGCCTGGAGCCCTGACGGCGACCTGGTGGCCAGTGCCTGCGCCGACGGCGCGCTGCGGTTGTGGCCGCTGAGCGAGGAGGGGCAACGCAGCGAACTGCGCCCCGACGTGGCACCACGGCTTTACAGCCTGAGCTGGCGCCCCGACGGGCAGAGCCTGGCCGCGGGATACGGCGACGGCATCGTCCGGCTCTGGCACCTCAGCGACCCGCCGACGCTCGACAGCCTGCCTGGCCACACGAGCTACGTCTACGCGGTGGCCTGGAGCCCCGACGGCCAGATCCTGGCCACGGCCAGCGCCGACAGCAGTGTGCGCCTCTGGCGCCTGGCCAAGGGCCGCCTGGTGAACGAGTTGCAGAAGCACCGGAACTGGGCCGCCGATCTGGCCTGGAGCCCGATCGGCAGAGTGGCCGGCTTCAGCGCGCCGCAGAACCGCGACCCGGTCTGGCTCTGGCGGGTCAGCGACGGCAGTCTCTGCACGACGCTCAGCGGCCACCAGAATTACGTCTACACGGTGGCCTGGAGCCCCGATGGGCAGGCGCTGGCCAGTGGCGGCGCCGACTCGACGGTGCGGCTCTGGCGCCACGACGGTGCGCCGATTGCGACCCTGACCGGCCACGGCGACTGGGTCAACGGTGTGGCCTGGAGCCCTGACGGCCACAGCCTGGCCAGCGCCAGCCTCGACGGCACCGTGCAACTCTGGGATCTAGAATAGGCCGTCACGGTACCAGCTGCGCGGTCCCTGTCCGACGTGACCGCGCCCCGCGAGCCGCGGGCGCAGCGCGCCGCGACGCG
>DAOUBZ010000513.1:0-7516 GCA_034432515.1 Chloroflexaceae bacterium
TGGCGGGGAGAGCGAGATTCGAACTCGCGAGGGCTTTTTACACCCTACTCGTTTTCGAGACGAGCACGTTCAACCACTCCGTCATCTCCCCCCGTAACGGCGATCATTATACGCCGTTGGCGGGCAGCGTCAAGTTGGATCGAACGCCAGTTCCAGGACGCGCGCAATGGTGTTGGGGCAAGCCCCCATTCCCCGCCTGGTCGGTGGTGGTGCCGGCGCAGCCGCCACCACCACCGAAGCAACACCTTCTGGCGTGCCGCTCCACTTCCCGGCTACGGGCCGGCCGGGGCCAGTTGCTGAGGCTCGACCTCGGGCGCCGCAGGCGGCAGGACCACATTGCTCGTCTCGCCCATGCGGTTGAGCAGCAGGGTCAGGTCGGTGTTGGGGTCGATGAACCACATGTTGCCATTATCCAGCATCTTGACCATCAACTCGCGCTTGCGCAGCTCGAAGAGCTCGGGATTTTCGCGCCAGTAACGGCCCTCGATCGCGCGCACCTGGGCGTCGCGGTTGGCGGCCTCGAGGGCGGCCGCAGTCAGGCCCCGCTCGCGGGTCAGGGCCACCTGGGCCTCCTGCTCGGCCTGGAACAGATTGTTGGCCTGCTGGGCCTCAATTTGCTCGCGCCGCTTCTGCTCGGTCTCGATCTGCACCTCCAGGTTGGCCTTCTCCGAGAGCAGCCGCGCGTACTCCTCGCCGACCTTGATATCGAGCACCTTCACGTCGAAGAGCTGGATGTAGAGCTGATCAGCCGGGCTGCGCCGCCCGGTCTCGTTGGTGGTGAGGAACTGGCGGATGCGCGCCGCGAAGCCGCCGCGGTCGGAGAGCGCCTGGTCGAGGGTGAACTGGGTGCTGGCGCTCTTGAGCGCGTCGTTGATGTAGCCATCGAGCGGCTGGGTGAGCTGCTCGTCGCGCACGCCGATCTCGCCGTAGCTCGCGCGCAGCGCGTCGGGGCTGGTCAGGCGGCTGTAGTCAACCTGGATGTCGATGTCGTAGAGCTGCTTGTCGCTACTGGCCACGTTCTGCGAGATGGTCCGGGTCTGCCGCCGGACGTTGACCACCTCGATGGTGGTGAAGGGCGCGAAGGGCCGGAAGTAGATCCCCGGCTCCTGGATGCCCTCAACACGCCCCTGGGTCACGATGATCCCCCGCTCACCCTCGTTGATCTGGGCGAACTTCATGGTCGAGAGGCCGATGCCAATCACGACCAGGACCAGCGCCACCCCGCCGATCAGACCCAGCCGGACACCGGTCCCTCCCGCTCCCTTGCCGCGCTGTGGTGTCATTGTTGCTCCTTACGTATTCTCGGTACCGTAGACCTCACCCGCGACGCCGTCCGCGGTCGCAGGTCGATTATACGAAGCGGCTGCAACGAGACTCTTGCCTGGTCCCAGGGCGGCGCAGCCGCCAGAACCAACGAAACAACACCTTAAACGATAATGGCCGGCAGCTTTGCCAGCTACCGGCCACCGGAACGGCAGATTGTGTTGTTGCTCAGCGTGGTGCGTAGTGCTCGGCCCGTGCCTGCGCGCTCGCGTCGAAGCCGAGGGCATCGGCGACGATGTAGAGTGGCCGGCCCTTGACCTCGTCGTAGATGCGGCCCACATACTCGCCGATGATGCCGAGCGAGATCAGCTGCACTGCGCCGATGAAGAGCACGCTCGCCAGGGTGGCCGCCTGGCCGTAGAAGGCGGCGTCCTGCGGATCGGGGCTGCCAAGACGCATCACAAAGACCACGCCGATGAAGAGCAGGCTCAGCGCGGCCACGATGAAGCCCAGGTAGGTGGCGAGTTGCAGCGGGAGATAGGAGAAGCTGGTGATGCCATCGAGGGCGAACTTGAGCATTTTGCGCAGCGGGTACTTGGTGCTGCCGGCCTTGCGCGCGTGGCGCTTGTAGCTCACACCGGTGCTGTTGAAGCCAACCCACACCGAGAGCCCGCGCATAAAGCGGTGGTGCTCACGGATGCGGCCGAGCGCATCGACCACCTTGCGGTCCATCAGCCGGAAGTCGCCGGCGTCAACCGGGAGTTCCACATTGGTGATGCCGGCGATGATCCGGTAGAACGCCGAGGCGGTGGCCCGCTTGAACCAGGTCTCGCCTTCGCGCTCTTCGCGCACCGCATAGACCACCTCGTAGCCCTCGCGCCACTTCGCGATCAGCTCCGGGATCACCTCAGGCGGGTCCTGCAAATCGGAGTCGATCACCACCACGGCGCGGCCCTGGGCGTAGTCGGTGCCCGCGGTGATCGCCAGCTGGTGGCCGAAGTTGCGCGAGAAGTTAAGCACCTTGACCCGCGGATCCCGCTCGTGGATGGCGCGCAGGATGGCCGCCGAGCGGTCGCGGCTGCCATCGTTGACCAGCACGAGCTCAAAGGGCTCGGCGAGTGGTTCGAGCGCGGCAATGGTGCGCGCGCAGAACTCCTCGATCAGCGCCTCTTCATTGAAGACCGGTGCGACGACCGAGAAGGTCGGCGGCCCCGATGCGGCTTCGGTGCGCGGCGCTTCGGCCAGCTGGAACATCAGCGACATGACAGCAACTCCTGGTTCAGTACTACCAGTGGCGCGTGATCGTGAGTGGGCGCAGCTCATCCCAGTTGGGGCCGACCTCCACCTCGACGCCGAGGGGCACCTCCAGGGGGTAGACCCCCTCCATCACTTCGGCGACCAGGTGAGCGGCGGTGTCGAGTTCGTGTTCGGGCGCCTCGAGGATCAGCTCATCGTGGACCTGCAGCAGCAGGCGCGTCGCCAGGCCCTCGGCCTGGAGCCGGCGATGGACATTGATCATCGCGATCTTCATCAGGTCGGCGGCGGTGCCCTGGATGGGCGCGTTGATCGCCTCACGCATCGCCGCCTGGGCGCGTGGGCCCTTGTCGCCGCCCATAAGCTCCGGGAAATGGCGCCGGCGGCCGAAGAGCGTGCTCACATAGCCCGTCTCGCGGGCGGTGCGCAGCACCTCGTCGATGTAGGTCCGGATCCCGGGGAAACTGGCAAAGACCCCATCGATCAGCGCCTGGGCAGCGGCGCGCTCCAGGCCCAGGCGCTGGGCGAGGCCGAAGGCGCTGATCCCGTAGATGATGCCGAAGACGACCGTTTTCGCCACCCGCCGCTGGTTCTTGTCTACCGCCTCCTGCGGCACGCCGAAGAGACTGGCGGCGGTGGCGGCGTGGATATCGCGGCCAGCCTTGAAGGTCTCAACCAGCGCCGGGTCGCGTGTGATATGAGCCAGGACTCGCAGCTCGATCTGCGAGTAGTCGGCGGCGATGAAGCGATAACCGGGCGCGGCGACGAAGCCGCGGCGGATCTCGCGGCCCTCGTCGGTGCGCACGGGGATATTCTGCAGATTCGGCGAGTCGGACGACAGGCGCCCGGTGGCGGCACCGACCTGATTGTAGGAGGTGTGCACCCGGCCGGTGCGCGGATTGACCAGGGCGGGCAGGGCATCGACATAGGTGCTCTTGAGCTTGCTGAGCTGGCGGTAGCGCAGAATGCGCTCGGCGATCGGCGCCAGGGGCGCAATCTGCTCAAGCACCTCGGCGGTGATCGAGTAGCCGCCGCTCTTCAGCCGGCTCAGGCCGAGGGCCCTGGGGTCGAGCCCGAACTTGCCACTCTCGAAGAGCACCTGATTGAGCTGCTGGCCCGAGTTGATATTGAACGGGCCGCCGGCCAGCTGGTGGATGGCGACCTCCAGTTCGGCGATGCGCGCCTCGAGGCTGGCGCCGAGCTGGCGCAGGTAGGCCACATCGAGCAGGATGCCGGTTCGCTCCATGGCCGCCAGCACCTCGATCAGCGGCAGTTCGAGGCGCGCGAAGAGCGCGTAGAGCTTCTCGTGCTGGCGCAGCTGGGCCTCCAGCACGTGCTGGAGGCGCAGGGTCATATCGGCGTCGGCGGCGGCATAGGGCGTGGCCCGCTCCAGGGGCACCTCGGCGAAGCTGAGCTGTTTGCTACCCCGGCCGATCAGCTCCTCGATCGGCGTGAGCGGCTCGGGGAGGCGCAGCTCGAAGAAGGCCAGTTCCTTGAGCCCGACGCGTTGCTTGCCGAGCAGGGCGGCGGCGATCAGTGTATCGAAGGCCAGGCCATGGACCTCGATCCCGGCCGTCATCAGCATTTCGAGGTCAAACTTGGCGTTATGGGCATACTTCGCCTTGCCCGGATCTTCGAAGAAGCGGCGCAGCGCGGCGAGCACCTGGTCGCGGGGCAGCTGCGGGCCACTGCTGTGGGCGAGGGGGATGTAGGCGGCTGCGCCGGGGGTGACGGCGATCGAGAGGCCGACCAGCTCGCTGGCGAAGGGGCGCAGGCCGCTCGACTCGGTATCGAAGGCGAAGGCGGGGCTGGCCGCCAGCTGGCCCACGAGCTCGGCCAGTTCGGCCGCACTGGTGACGGCGCGGTAGTCGCCGTGGCGGGGCAGGGCCGGTGCGTGGGTCACAGCCGGGGCGCCCATCTCGAAGAGCGCCAGCTGCTGGGCGCCACCAGGCGGCGGAGGTGGGGGCGGCAGCGTTGCCGGCAGGCTGGCGGCGAAGAGCTCCTGCTGGACCGCGGCGGGCGGGCTGGCCGTATCGGCAACGGGAGCAGCGAGCGTATCGGCGGGCGCCGTGGCCGAGGGAGGCAGCTTCTTGATCAGGTTCGAGCTTGCGCCGATCTCGAGTTCCTGGAACAGGCGGATCACCGCGGCGCGGTCGTAGTCGTGCAGGGCCGCGGCCGCCAGGTCGAGCTGGACGGGAGCGTCGCAGACGATCGTGGCCAGGCGCTTGCTAAACTCAGCCACCTCGCGCTGGCCTTCGAGCGGCTTCTGATAGCGCTTCGGCGCGGCCTCGAGCTGGTCGAAGAGCCGTTCGACGCTGCCGAACTGCTTGAGCAGGGCAATCGCACCCTTCTCGCCGATCCCCTTAACCCCGGGGATATTATCGCTCACATCGCCCTTGAGGCCGCGCAGGTCGGCCAGTTGCTCGGGGGCAAGGCCATCGTAGCGCTCACGGACCTTCGCCACATCGTAGAGGGTCGTCGTCGTCTTCGCGCCGTAGGGATTGGCAAGGATAACGCTGACGTGCTCATCAACCAGCTGGAGCGTATCGGTATCGCCGGTGAGGATCAGCGTCTCAAGGCCGAGGGCCGTTGCCTGGCGGGCGAGGGTCCCGATCACATCATCGGCCTCAAAGCCCACAGCGGTATAGATCGGAATATTGAGCGCCTCGACCAGCTGCTTGATCCGCGCAAGCTGGGGCTCAAACTCCTCGGGGGGCTCAGCACGGCCGGCCTTATACTCGGCGAAGAGCTCATCGCGGAAGGTGCGGCCGACATCGAAGGCCACCGCCACATACTCGGGGTGCTGCTCCTGGAGCATCGTGAGCAGGATCTGCGCAAAGCCGAAGACCGCGTAGGTCGGCTCGCCGCTCGACGCGCGCAGGCCAGCGTCCTTCAGCGCGTGGAACGCGCGGAAGGCCAGGGCGTGGCCATCGATCAGCGCCAGGCGCTTGGGTTGCGACATACGGCCTTCTCCCTCGCAAAGGCGTGCTACCGGGCATTATACCATTGTGCAGCTCAACGGCGCCTAACACCCACCTCGCCCGTGGATGAAAGGCGTGCGGCGGCTGCAAATAATTTGACAGCCCCCATGCCGTGTGTTATACTCGCGCTTGGTGCGCGGGCGTATAGCTCAGCCGGTTAGAGCGCGATCCTGATAAGATCGAGGTCGGTGGTTCGAGTCCACCTACGCCCACCAGGCAGCATAGAGAATAGAGAATGTGGCGTTGCGGCTCGCACTTCTCTATTCTCTATTTCTTGTGGGGCGATAGCTTAGCTGGGAGAGCGCCTGCTTTGCAAGCAGGAGGTCCGGGGTTCGAATCCCCGTCGCTCCACTGCATTAGGACGCGGAATCTCGCAAGAGGTTCCGCTTCTTTTTTGCCCGTTTTTGGCCACTGCGTACAATTCTGCGTACAATTGGCCTCGAACGGCGCACGGTCACGCTGCGTCCGCCCTGGTCAACTCCTGGTACAACGCCTCCAGCGCCTCGCGCATCTGCGGCAGCTTGACCTTGGCGTAACGGGCCGTCACCGTGCCCGGCGTGTGGCCAAGGATGGCCGCGATCACCCGGTCGCTGACCCGCTCGCCGAGCAGCGTGGCACATGTATGGCGCAGGTCGTGAAGGCGAACACGATCAAGGCCGGCGATGATCAGTAGCAGCCGGAACTGGCGCAGTAGGTTTGACGGGCTGACAGGCCCGCCGGTCTCGGTCGGAAAGATAAGCTCGCGCTCGTTCCAGCCCTCGCCGACCAGCGCCCGCTCCTCTTGCTGGTTCTCCCAATGGGCGCGAAGCCGTGCGAGGAGCGCCTGCGGAATCGGCAGAACGCGCTGACCAGAGTCAGTCTTGGTGTAGTCGCTGACCACGACCTTCCCGTTGATCTGCTGCACCTGGCGGCGCACCTGCACGGTACCGGCCTCCCAATCCACGTCCTCCCAGCCCAGCCCAAGGGCCTCGCCGCGGCGCAGCCCGAGGGCCAGGAGCAGATGATAGACCAGCGAGTAACGACTGCTGAGCTTCGGCAGGCTCTTGGTGCGGCCGTCGCTGGTCGTGTAGGGCTTGCGCACGTCACGCCTGCCATCGGCGGCGACGAGGAGTGTCCGCGCGTCCTTCAGACTCAGCACGCGTGCCCGGCTGTTCGTGAGCGGCGGCAGGTCGATGTCCTTTGCGGGGTTCGTGCTAATGAGGCGGTAGCGCACGGCGACATCGAGCATCCCGCTGAAGCGCAAGTAGGCGTTGCGCACCGTAGACGCGCTCTGTCCGGCGTCCACGAGCGCGTTGCCCCAGCCCTGGACGCGGGCCGCCGTGAGCTTATCGAGCCGGATCTTCCCGACCCTGGGGTTGATATAGAGCCGGAACATCTGCTCGTAGTTGGCCTGCGTGCTCGGCCGGCGTGTGCGCTGCACGACGTCGCGTAGCCAGACCTCGCTGAACTGCTCGACGGTCGGCTGCTTGGTGTCGAGGTCGAGGCCCTGGGCGCGCTTCGCCTTCAGCTCCTCGGCCTTCGCCATCGCCTCGGCCTGGGTCTTCCCGCTCACCTGCTGGCGCTTTCCGGTTTCGTCGGCAGGCAGGCGGTAGATCCAGCGCTTGCGTACTTTATCGTAGGTCAGCGTGCCCTCACCGCTGGTACGTCGTTTCGGCATGGTGGGTCTCCTGGGTTATCGCGTGCCTCGGTGGCATGAGGCGGCGGTATCGGTGGCGGCAGGCGCTCACGACGGACGCAGCCTGCCCACGTAGCGTATGGTCAGGCTGGCCAGTCGAGAAGTGTGCAAACAGGTAGGCAATTAGGGAGGCAGTGAGGGGTGCAGCCGGAATGTCACGTTCAACATAACTCAAGGACGGAATGACGCTGTATATAGCATCTCCAAAGTTCCATTAGGTGTGGGAATTAGCTTAAAAGCCCAGACCGCGCTCCCTGAGAAGCTCTCCAATATTCCAACGGTAAGGGTGTCCGCGTTCACGAGGCTTTGGTGAGACGGCGGCCGAGGAGGCGGATCGAGGCGA
>DAOUBZ010000514.1:0-2158 GCA_034432515.1 Chloroflexaceae bacterium
CTGGCGGCGTAGCCGCCAGAACCAACGAACAAACAGGCCCGGTTTGACACCCCGCGGGGGCCATGTTAAAGTCGAATGTATCGTGTTATCCCTCACAAATGGCATCGTCCATAAGGAGAGTGCCGTGAGCCAGCAACTGGGAACCCCCGAGCGTCCGCTGCGTGTCGCCATCGTCGGCGCAGGCCCCGCCGGATTCTACGCCGCCGAGGCGTTGCTGAAGCAGAAGGATCTCGCCTGCCAGATCGACTTCTTTAACCGCCTGCCTACCCCCTATGGCCTGGTGCGCGAGGGCGTCGCGCCCGACCACCAGTCGATCAAGGCGGTGACCCGGGTCTATGACAAGCTGGCCGCCTCACCCAACCTGCGCTACTTCGGGAATGTCACCTTCGGCAAGGATCTGACCCACGCCGATCTGCGCCAGCACTACGACCAGATCATCTATGCCGTCGGCGCCCAGTCCGACCGCAAGATGGGCATCCCCGGCGAGGACCTGGCAGGTAGCCTGCCCGCGACGATCTTTGTGGGCTGGTACAACGGTCACCCCGACTATCGCGACATGCAGTTCGATCTGTCCCACGAACGGGTGCTGGTCGTCGGCAATGGCAATGTGGCCATGGATGTGACCCGTATTCTGGTCAGTGATCCTGATGAACTGGCCAAAACCGATATGGCCGATTATGCGATCGAGGCGCTGCGCGCAAGCAAGGTGCGCGAGGTAGTCATGCTTGGCCGCCGCGGGCCTGCCCAGGCCGCCTTCACCAACCCCGAGCTCAAGGAGTTCGGTGAGCTCGCCGGTGTCGACGTGATCGTGGACCCGGCTGACCTCGAGCTCGACGAGCTGAGCGCGGCCAGCCTGGCCGAAGACAAGACCGCGGCCAAGAATGTTGAGATGTTGCGCGCCTACGCCGCCCGTGGGGCAACCGGCGCGCCAAAGCGGATCGTGATGCGCTTCCTGGTCTCGCCGGTCGAGGTGATCGGCAAGGACGGCAAGGTCGCCGCGGTGCGGATCGAGCGCAACCGGCTGGTGCAGACCGCCGATGGCAGTATGCGCCCCCGTGGCACCGGGGTGTACGAGACGCTGGAGTGCGGCATGATCCTGCGCTCGGTGGGCTACAAGGGCGTGCCCCTGCCCGATGTACCCTACGACGAGGCCAGCGGCACCATCCCCAACGTGGGCGGCCGGGTGATCGACCCCGCAACCGGCGCTCCTGTGCCCGGCGAGTATGTGGTCGGTTGGGCCAAGCGCGGGCCTTCGGGGGTGATCGGCACCAATAAGCCGGACGCCGGCGCCACCGTGGCGCTGATGCTCGAGGACGTGCCGAACCTCAGCCCCGCTCCGGGCGATGGCAACGTCGAGGCGCTGCTGCAGGCCCGCAGCGTGGACTATGTCAGCTATACCGACTGGAAGACGCTCGATAGCCACGAGACCAGCCGTGGCGCCGAGCAGGGCCGCCCTCGCGTCAAGGTGACCCGCGTGGCCGAGATGATGGATATCATCCACCGCGGTCGCCAGTGACCGCAGGTTCGGATGCGCATCGTTATGCTGGCGCCGTTCGGCATCCGGCCCAAGGGCACCCTGCTCGCGCGGATGCTGCCCCTGGCACAGGCGCTTGCGGGCCGCGGACACCAGGTCACGATTGTGGCCCCACCGGTGCACAACCCGGAGGACGCCGGTACACGCGTGCTCCACGGCGCTGTGCCGGTGATCCACGCCGCGCCGCCCCGGCTGCCTGGCGCCGCCGCCACCCTCGACCAGAGCGCGGCGCTGCTGCGCCTGGCCCTGGCCGAGCGCCCCGAGGTGCTGCACCTCTTCAAGCCCAAGGGCTACGCTGGCCTGGCCGCCCTCGCGGCCCGTGGTCTGCGCCCGCACCTGCCCCTGGTCGTCGACGCCGATGACTGGGAGGGCCCCGGCGGCTGGAACGACCTCCTGCCCTACCCTGCCGGCGCCCGGCGGCTCTTCGCCTGGCAGGAGCGCGACCTGCCGCGGCGCGCCGCCGCCGTGACCGTCGCCAGCCGCACGCTGGAGAGCCTGGTCTGGGCCATGGGCGTGCCGCCCGCACGGGTCTTCTATCTGCCGAATGGCGCCGCGCCACCCGCGCCAGCGCCGCCCGCCGCGGTGACGGCCCAGCCGGCCCTGTTGCTCTACACTCGCTTCTGG
>DAOUBZ010000515.1:0-2873 GCA_034432515.1 Chloroflexaceae bacterium
TACCGCTGCACAACAACGACATGGAGCTTGCCGCCCGACGGCGGGTGCGCAAACGCGATGTGAGCTTCGGGCCACAGTCGCGGGCGGGTGCACGTGCTGGGGACACCTTTCAGACCATCGCGGCCACGGCTGCGAAGCTTGGTGTGGGGCTGTTCCACTACCTGCGTGACCGATTGGTCAGCCCCGAGACCACACCCTCGCTTGCCGACGGAGAGTAAGGCCCTTGCGCTTCCTTGTTTCGTACGTCGCCCGTCGCTTTGCCGGCAAACAGGCCTTTATCGCGGCGCCTGCACCTCGCCTGCACAGCCTTGCACCAGGGAGCTCCCCATGACCAGGCCCGCCACGCCGGTTGATGCGGTTGTCCACGAACGGCTGCCCCTGCGCACCAAGCTCGCCTTCGGTGCCGGTGACCTCGGGCCCGCCATCGCCACCATCGTCGCCTCGTTCTTCCAGCTCTTCTTCCTCACGACCGTGGCCGGCCTGCCGCCGGGTCTGGCCGGTACCATCCTGCTCATCGTCAAGATCTGGGACGCGGTCAATGACCCGATCATCGGCTGGCTGACCGACCGCACCAACACCCGCTGGGGTCGCCGCCGGCCCTGGCTGCTCTTTGGCGCGCTCCCCTTCGGTTTGCTCTTCTTCCTCCAGTGGGTCGTGCCACCCTTCGACCTCACCGGAAAGTTCGTTTACTACCTGGTGATCGCCCTGCTCTTCGATACCGCCTTCACCATCGTCAATGTGCCCTACACCGCCCTCACTCCGGAGCTCACCCGCGACTACGATGAGCGCACGGCGCTCAATTCCTACCGCTTCGCCTTCAGCATCGGCGGTAGCCTGCTCGGTGGCATCCTGCACCAGATGATTGTGGGCCGCTTTCCCGGTGACCCCCAGACCGGCTACCTGGTCGCCGGCGCTGTCGTCGGGCTGCTGATCGCCCTGCCCTTCCTCTGGTGTTTCCTGGGCACCCGCGAGCAGTACGAGCCCGAACCAGGCGCCGAGGAATTGAGCCTCGGCCAGCAGATCCGCTATGTGTTCAGCAACCGCCCCTACCTCTTTGTCGTCGGGATCTATATGTTCTCCTGGCTGGCCGTGCAGGTCACCTCGGCGGTGTTGACCTTCTACATCACCTTCTGGCTCCAACGTCCCGACTTGATTACCACCTTCCTGCTGGCCGTGCAGGGCTCGGCCCTGGTCTTCCTATTTGTCTGGAGCGCGGTGAGCCGGCGCATCGGCAAGAAGGCGGTCTACCTCGTCGGCAGCGTGATCTGGATCGCCGTCCAGGCCTTCCTCTTCTTCCTGCAGCCCGAGCAGATCGTGCTGGCGATCGTGCTTGCCGTGATCGCGGGCGCTGGCGTGGCCACCGCCTACCTGGTACCCTGGAGCATGATGCCCGATGTGATCGAGCTTGATGAGTTGGAGACCGGCCAGCGCCGCGAGGGCATGTTCTACGGCTTTATGGTGCTGCTGCAGAAGCTCGGGCTGGCGCTGGGCCTGTTCCTGGTGGGCCTTGGCCTCCAGGCCGCCGGCTTCAACGAGAGCCTGCCCGCCGCCGCGCAACCCGACTCGGCTCGCTTCGCCATTCGCCTCATGATCGGCCCCGTGCCAACGCTCATCCTGATCTGTGGCATGCTCCTGACCTGGTTCTACCCGATCACCCGCGAGAAACACGAAGCGACCCTGGCCCTGCTCGCCGCCCGCCGCAGCAGCGCAGCGGGGAGCAAGCAGTAGGTGTGTAGCGGTGTGGAGGTGTGAAGGTGTTGTTGGATCGCACACCTCCACAGAGCCCGCCCGGGGGTGTGACAACCAACCCGGACACACAGTCGCGCCCGGTGGCGTCTGGCACCACTTCCGCCGCTACCGGCTCCGCGTCACGCCGATGCGCGCGCAGGCGCTGGCCACCGGGCAGCGCGAGCAGTGCGGCGAGATCGGCAGGCAGATGTTCTGCCCCAGGGTGACCAGTAGCCCGTTGATCGCCATCCAGTGCTCCGGCGGGAGCTTTGCCCGCAGCGCCAGCTCGGTCGCGTCCGCGTCCCTGGTCCGCACATAACCCCAGCGGTTGCAGATGCGGTGGACGTGGGTGTCGACGCAGATACCCGGCAGCCCGAAGCCGGCGGTGAGCACCAGGTTGGCCGTTTTGCGGCCCACACCGGGTAGGGCCAGCAGTGCATCAAGATCGGCGGGCACCGCGCCGCCGTAGCGCTCGATCAGGATGCGACAGATCTGGATGATGCTGCGCGCCTTGTTGCGGTAAAAGCCGACCGGGTAGATCAGTTCGGCTATACGCTCCTCGCCCAGCGCGAGCATGGCCTCCGGCGTATCGGCGGCGGTGAAGAGGCGCGGGGCGACCACGGCGGTGAGCGTGTCCTTGGTGCGCAGGCTGAGGATGGTCGCGATCAGCACGCGGAAGGGCGTGGCGCCCTCCACGCCCATCTGGTCGATCAGCGGCTGCTGAAACTGCGCCATGTGTTCGCGCAGCGTGGCCATGACCGCGTCGATCGGGAACGGGTCAGCAACGCTGGCCGCCGGCGAAGGTGCGTCGTTTGTCGGTTCCTGGTTGGGACTGGATATGCTCATAAGCCATCCGCGATGGTCGCGTGGAGCGTCTCGTCCGGCCCCAGTTCCAGGGTCACCGCTGCCAGCCCGCAGGCTGCAGCGATCGCCAGGATGACCAGCCGGCTCACCAGCGCTTCCTCGTCGGCCCGCTCACGCTGACCCTTGGCCAGCAGCAGGTCGTAACGCCAGCATGTGGTTGCGGCGCGCACGGCCACCACGGCCCGATCGGCGCCGCGCCGCGCCCGGTCGGTGGCGATCGCCGCGCTGCAGCCGACGCCCAGCAGTGGCCAGGGGCCCTCGGCGAGCGCGGCGGCCCGCTG
>DAOUBZ010000516.1:0-1727 GCA_034432515.1 Chloroflexaceae bacterium
CGCCCGTCGCGGAGCATGTACTCGGGTGAGTTGGGGGAGTCGCTGTACACGAAGCGGCTCACGACGCTGCCGCTCGCGTCGAGTTCGGCGATGATCCTGAGCTGCCCGTCGTAGAGGAAGCCCTGCGTGAGGACGCCATCGACTTTCTTGCCGATGCGGCGGTTCAACCCGTCGACGACGTATTCGATGTTGGTGCCCCCGGGGAGCGTCACGGCGAGGAGGTTGCCGAGTACGTCATACCCGGTATGAGCGTGGCATGCGCTGCGCCGCTTTGAGTTTCGCCCGAACTGTGCTCCGTGAGACGTCACCGGGCATGGGACGAGGTGAGACGATGTGGATGAAGCGGTGCAGCGGGGTCGTTCACCTCGGGGTGGGTCGTGTATGGCTATGGGCCTCGAGCCCGCCGTCGTATCTGACCTCCCCAACGGCCCACCCGGTTGAGCGCCAAGCTCGAATAG
Source organism: Chloroflexaceae bacterium (assembly GCA_034432515.1). GTDB lineage: Bacteria > Chloroflexota > Chloroflexia > Chloroflexales > Chloroflexaceae > JACAEO01. The sequence continues at coordinate 459 of DAOUBZ010000516.1, forward strand.
ATAGGTGCCGTTCGACCTTTTCTCTACTCGTCGGCGTGTGCGGCATGCGGTCTCGAAGACCAGCCGACTCGCCGGGCTCCTTGGGAGCTCGCTTGCCCGCACGGCCGGGCAGCCCGACCCCGCCTGCACCATGAGGAGGAGTGTATGCCCGTAGCCGGACTCGATGTCCACAAGAAGGTGATCGAAGCCTGCCTGCTCGACGAGCAAGGGAAGGTGAAGCTTGGGCTTCGCTTTGCCTGCACGCGCGAGAACCTGCGCGGTTTTGCCAGCAAGCACCTCGGCCCGCAGGCGCAGGTGGCGCTGGAGGCGACCACGAACACCTGGGCGATTGTCGATATTCTGCGCCCGCTGGTGGGCGAGGTGGTGGTCTCCAATCCGCTTCGCACCCGCGCCATCGCCGAGGCCAAGGTGAAGACCGACAGGGTCGATGCGCGGGTGCTGGCCGAGCTTCTTTTCTGCGGCTACCTGCCGCGGGTGTGGCAGCCCGATGAGCAGACGCGGCTTCTTCGCCATCTCACGGCGCGCCGGGCGGGGCTGGTGGCCGAGCGCACGCGGATCAAGAACCGCATCCACGCGGTCTTGCACCAGCGTCTGATCCCAGCCCCCAAGGGCGATCTGTTCGGCAAGGCGGGACTGGCCTGGCTCGAGCGCCTGGAGATCGACGCCGCGGGCCGTGAGGCCATCGACAGCGAGCTGCGACTGCTCGAGGGGTGCCAGAAGGAGATCGAGCGCCTCGAGGGGTCGCTGTTCGAGAAGGCCGGCCAGGATTGGCGCGTCAAGCTGCTGATCACGCTGCCCGGCGTCGATGTGGCCGTCGCCCAGACCCTGCTCGCCTGCCTGGGTGACATCGCGCGCTTCCGCGACGCCGATCACGCGGCCAGCTACCTGGGCCTGGTGCCCTCCACCCGCCAGTCCGCGAACCATTGCTACCACGGCCCGATCACCAAGCAGGGCAACTCCCACGCGCGCTGGATGCTGATACAGGCCGCGCAGCACCTCGATCGGCACCCCGGCCCGCTCGGCGTCTTCTTCCGCCGCCTCATGCGCAAGAAGGGGCGCAACGTTGCCGTGGTGGCCACCGCCCGCAAGCTGGTAGTGATCGCCTACTACATGCTCACCCGCAACGAGCCCTACCGCTACGCCGAGGTGCGCCCCACGCAGGCCAAGCTTGCGCGGCTGCGCGTGCGCTCGGGCGGCCCGCGGCGCCCGAGCGGTCCGCCCAGGGGCTCGGCGCGCCCGGCCCGCTCCGGCAAGGGCCGCACCCGCGCG
>DAOUBZ010000517.1:0-3579 GCA_034432515.1 Chloroflexaceae bacterium
ACCCTACACACCAGAGCAGAATGGGCTCATCGAGCGATTTTTCCGCAGCTTCAAGGAGGAGTGCGTCTGGCAACAGAACTTCACGAACTTCGAGGAAGCACGACGGGCGGTGAAGGCGTGGCTGGAGTGGTACAACGGCGAGCGACCGCACCAGGCGCTGGGCTACCTCAGCCCCCACGAGTATCGCGTGAAGGAGAAGCCGCCGGCGTCCGACCCGACAAACCAATGCTTGCGAGCGGCGTAGGTCGTACGCGCAGCGACGACCTCGCCACTCGCAAGCCTGCGGCGGAGCCGCGCCTGGCGTCGGCACGAGAAGGCGTTCGAGTGGTTTGACAAATGGGGGGCACTACAAAACCCTGGCTCGCAGCGGATCGCGTGTTTCGCGGCTGATGGCCCCGGCAACTTCGGCAAGCAGCAGCCCTGGCTCGATGACCGGTACTGCGGTGCCGGCAAGACGCTCAAGCAAGGCGTGGCACGTTGCGTAGAATTGGTCACGCGGATTCGCATCCCGCGCGAAGATGTTTGCATCAAGCGTATACACGGCTAGCTTTCACCTGCTCCGCGCAGCAGTGCATCACGCTCCTGGCGATCTCGATCCAGCTGTGCCGCTACATCAGTCTGGGGATAGTCGGCAGCGAGGGTCGCGTGAAACTCCAGGAGTTTCTGCCAGGCCTGCAGATTGCTCTGGCGAAAGGCTTCCGCCGGCTCTGCAGTATCCCGAACAGCCGCAGTTGTCTGTGCCAGATAGGTCGCCAATCGCCGGCGATCACCCGGCGCCAGCCGATCCACCAGTTCACGCACCTGATCAAACGTCACGGTCATCGGCTCTCTCCTTTGATCTATTCAGCACTTCAGCGGGGTTTGTGCCCGGAGCCGCTCATCCTCGTGTTCCAGTCGGAAGAGCTGAAGCTTCTCCGCCATTCGCCCGACACGCGCCTGACATCACGCATTCACCCAACGCCCATGGACATCGCAACCACCATTGACCCCAGCAGCAGAACCGTGGTCGCCACGGTAACAAGCCACAGCCGCCGATTCATGCGGAACATTGGCAGACCCATCAGCAGGATCGAGCCAAAGAAAAGCACGAGATACGGCACGAGTATCTCGTAGCGCATCGGAGACCGGAATTCGACCCGCCAGATGTCCTCCACAACAATCATCAACGCAAGGAATGCGAGGAATACGGCTGAACCGATCCACTGCTGCCAGCCGGTGCGCGCGCGTATGAAAGCGACCAGGGCCAGCGCTGCCGGGATGCCAAGGGCAATGATTCCCAGGCCGAGAAGCTGATTGACCGCCCGGCTGCCGGTGACCACGCGCGAGAGGAACCCGGCCGACTGCAGCACGTTGACCGCATTCACCACACCCCACACGGTGAGCGCTGCCCACCAGGGGCTGGCATGCATCTCATCTTTCAGGGTGTACCTCCCGTCACGTAGCACACTGGTTCACCGCTGCGAGCAGTTCCTCTGGGAACGGGATTTCGAGCATACGGATCATCACGCTCCTGGTGCATACCTGAGCGGCGTAGCGGTGGTTCCGGCGCAGCTCAACGCTGAAGCGCGCCGGACTATGCTTCCGCCATGATAGCATATCCGTCGCGTCTGCGGCATGCGCGGCGATACGCATGGCCGCGCACACCCGACCGCAAGCCTACGCCGCATCCGCATCGCGCGCCGTGCGCCGCGGGCACAGCGGAACACCTTGCAGCACTGCTGCCTTCAGCGGATCAGCGTCCGGTGATGCCCGCATCCGTGCGCGCTGTTGCCTTCACCCATTCTGCTCCAGTGCGCGCAGCATGCGCGCGATCACCGCCGCATCGGCCTGGTCGATTACGGCGATGACCGGCGCTACATCGTCACGCACCGCCAGCAACGCCGCCGGCGTCGTCCCGTAGACGGTCGCCAGGGCCGCTAGCCGGTCAAGCGGCGGCTGGGCCGTTCCATTCTCGTAGCGCACCAGCTGGGGGTGGCCCGGGAGCCCGGCCCGCGCCGCCGCCTCGCGCACGGTCAGCCCGGCCGCAAACCGCGCGGTGCGTAACCGGCGCCCGAGGCGCTGGGCAAGACTCTCACCCTCCATCACTGTCATCCCCAAATCCTTGCTGCTCTATGGCCGGCAACTCGCCCCCGGTCAGCGCTCGGTAGCGCTCTTTGACAAACTGCACCGCCTCATCATAGCGTGCTGCCGGGAGGTCGGTATAGGTGCTGACTCCGAAGCGGGCGTTGATCTCCGCCCACGACTTGCGGATGGCGATTCCCGGCGTGAGACCCGGTGTAAGCTCAGCGCGGGCCTGGCCCCAGGCCTGCACCATGCGATAGATCGTCCCGCGTTGCGTCGGGCTCAGTCGCGTGCGCGCCTGGGCCTCGAGCGCCTGCACCCGCTCACGCAGCTCGCGTAACAGGTCGCTCAGGTCGCGGAAGGCCGCTCGGGCCCGATCCTGGCTTGTCTCCAGCGCATCCTGCCGACGACCAAGCTCAGCCAACTCGGAGAAGGCCTGGCCAATGCGATCCAGGTCGCTCAGTTCTTCGATCGCGCTGCTCGGCGCAGCGGGGAGGCCGGTCAGTTGCGCAAAGGCCTGGCGGACGGCCTCGACCAGGTAGGTTTTGACGTAGGCAAATCGCTCGCGGACCTCGGGCGCCACGCGGCGCTGCTGCACGCTCAACAGCCATACCGGTACATCCTCGAGCAGCAGGAAGTCCCGCGTCCGCAGTTGCTGCCCATCGACCGTGACCCGAAACGGGGTGAGATACAGCTCTTCGCCGGCCAGGATACGCCGGCGCTGGGAGGAGGTGTCCAGCCCGAGAGTCGTGCAGAGGTCGCGCAGATCAAGGTAGATGCGGCTGTCGTGGGCGCGCACCGCCAGCACCACCCCGTCGAAGAGCGGGACCGGCAATTGCTCGCGCGGTCGTGGCGCGGGTGGCGGGGCGGGCGCATCGGTGGACATCGCAGGCTCCTCTCCATCTGGTGCGTTAAACGCACCAATGCCAGTCATATGACGATCTCTGGTGCGTTAAAAGCACCAACAGGCGTAGTATACCACACCTTGGTGCCTTTAATGCACCAGAACAAGGGTTTGCCACACTGGGTTTGAACAGAGGAAAGGAGGGGATGGTCGAGGATGCTGACAGAGGAGTTGTCGCGTCTACGGTGTGCGCGGCCATACGCAGCGGCGCGCACACCCCACCGCATCCCTACGCCGCATCCGCATCGCGCTCCTTACGCCGCGGGCGCAGCGGAACGACGTTGGGCGGCACTGCGCCCGCATTGTCGGGCGCATCCTCCACCGGCGCTGCGGTGCCGTTCTGCGCATCGCGCTGCGCTCGGCGCTCGCGCAGCCGGCGCACGAAGGCGCGCCGCGCCTCGGCGGCTTCGTCCAGGGTCATTGCGACCGCGTGCTCCAGACCCTCGACGTAGCCGACCAGCACGATCGGCCGCGGGGCACTGAGCAACCTTCGGCGCTCGCGCCGCTCCGCCCGCTCCGCCGCACTGCGCTCGGCCTCGCCGCCGGCCTGCGCCCGCTGCGCCGCATAGCGCTCGCCCAGCGCATCAAGCGCCGCAGTCACCGCCGCACCGCGC
>DAOUBZ010000518.1:0-2465 GCA_034432515.1 Chloroflexaceae bacterium
GTCTCGGGGGCCCGCCCCAACCCCCCGGTTGTTGGGTGGTGTTGGCGCCTGCGCCGCCAACACCACCCAACAACCAACCCGTGGGCCTGCGTAGCCGCCCTACTCACCACCGCCAGAGGCGGACGTTGCCAGGCCCTGTAACCCCCTCTGCCAGCTCTTGTGGTACAGTAGAGAGGTAATTTCCTGGACCAATCAAGGATCGGGGCGCCTCGCACCCCGAGCGTAGGTATGCAACTCTCCCTGCAGGCCCGCCGGCGCGGGCTCGTCGCCTTGATGGCGACGCTGTTCCTGATGTACGCCGGGTTCTTCATGGTCATCCCGCTGGTGTCGATCTACTACGTCGAGCAACTGGGCTTCGCGGCGGCACTGGTCGGTATGGCGCTGGCCACCCGGCAGTTGCTGCAGCAGGGCTTCACCCTGGTTGGCGGTGTCCTGGCCGATCGCTTCGGGGTGCGCGGGCTGATCGGCGTGGGGGTGCTGGTGCGGGCGATTGGCTTCGTCAGCCTGGCCTGGGCCACTTCGCCGGCGCTGCTCTTTCTGGCGATGGTCCTCTCGGCTGCGGGGGGGGCGCTGTTCGAGGCCCCCAGCCGGGCAGCGATTGCCGCGCTCACCCGCGAGGAGGAGCGCGCGCGCTTCTACTCGCTCAGCGGCGTGATCAGCGGCCTTGGCATGACCATTGGCCCGCTGCTGGGGGCGCTGTTGCTGCGGCTCAACTTCCAGGCCGTGGCGCTAGGGGCGGCGGCCTGTTTCGGACTGGTCTTCGTGGTGACGCTGCTGCTGCCACCCATCCGCGTCGCGGCCGAGCGGCAACCGATGGCCTACGGGCTCAGCCTGGTGCGGCGCGATCCGACCTTTCTGGTCTTCACGGCGCTGACCATGGGCTACTGGTTCATGTGGGTCCAGCTCACCTTGAGCCTGCCGCTCGCCGCCGGGCGGCTCAGCGGCAGCAGCGATGCGGTCGGCGCCGTCTATGCGCTGAACGCGGGGATGACGGTGCTGCTCCAGTACCCCATGCTCCGCAGTGTCGAGCGCTGGTTGCGCCCGCTGCCCATCCTGATCCTTGGCATGGCGCTGATGGCTCTCGGCCTGGGCGCCGTCGCCGCCGCCACCAGCCTGGGCGTGCTGCTGGGCTGTGTCGTGATCTTCACCCTCGGCTCAATCCTGGCCACGCCGGTCCAGCAGAGCATCACCGCCTCGCTGGCCGACCCACGGGCGCTCGGCTCGTACTTCGGGGTGAACGCGCTGGCCCTGGCCTTCGGCGGGGCGCTGGGCAACCTGGCCGGGGGCCTGCTCAGCGACGCGGCCCGGCGGGTTGGCCAGCCGGCGCTCCCCTGGCTCACCTTCGCCCTGGTAGGGCTTGGCAGCGCCATCGGCCTGGCGATGCTCGCCGAGCGCCTCCAGCATCAGCGGTCGACCGCCCATCTCGTGCGTGTCACGCAGTCACAGCAGCCGGGGTAGGGCCACTGGCCTCACCCCGGGAGGAGCAAGTTATGCCCGCGCCCAACAACCGGTTCGCCTTCTTCAACGGAGCGTTCGTGCCGATCGAGCAGGCCACGGTGAGCGTGATGACCAATACACTCAACTACGGCACCGGCTGCTTTGAGGGCATCCGTGGCTACTGGGTTCCTGAGGAGGAGCAACTCCTGGTGTTTCAGCTGCAGGCCCACATGGAGCGGCTACACCGCTCGGCGCGCATCCTCTTTATGCAGTTGCCATACACGGTGGACGAGCTGTGCACGATTGCACTCGAACTGCTCCGCCGTGAGGGTTTCCGCGAGGATGTCTACATTCGCCCGCTGGTCTACAAACGCGACCCGGCGATCGCCGTGCAGATGAACGGCCTGAACGATGCTTTTACCATGTTCGCGCTGGGCTTTGGCCAGTACCTCGCCGGCTCGACGGTGAAGGCCTGTGTCTCGTCCTGGCGACGCATCGACGACAACATCATCCCCTCACGGGCCAAGGCCTGCGGGGCATACATCAACTCGGCCCTGGCCAAGACCGAGGCCCTGCTCAACGGCTACGACGAGGCGATCGTGCTCGGCGGCGACGGGCAGGTCTCCGAGGCGAGCGCGGCCAACCTGTTCATCGTGCGGGGCGGCGCGCTGATCACCCCGCCGCTCACCAGCGACGTGCTCGAGGGCATCACGCGCCAGGTGGTTGCCCAGCTGGCCCGTGACCAGCTGGGCCTGAGCGTGGTCGAACGGCCGATCGACCGCACCGAGCTCTATGTGGCCGATGAGGCCTTCTTCTGTGGCACGGGCGCGGAGCTCAAGCCGATCGTCGAGATCGACCGGCGCGTGATCGGCTCCGGCCAGATCGGCCCGATCAGCAGCGCGCTGGTCCAGCTCTACGCCGACACAGTACGTGGCCACATCAGCGCGTACCGCGGGTGGTGCACGCCGGTGTATGTCTAGGACCCCTGGGTCGGCGCCAGCACAAGAAGGCCGAAGCAGTGGCGCAGC
>DAOUBZ010000519.1:0-5904 GCA_034432515.1 Chloroflexaceae bacterium
GCAAGTCCCGTGTCACCCTGAGCGAAGCGAAGGGTCCCGGCCGAGATGCTTCGCTGCGCTCAGTATGACAAATGACTTGGCGGATGAACCACTGAGTAGCGGCGGAGCCCGTCCTGAGCGGAGCGAAGGGCGGAGCGGAGGCGCGTATCGAAGGGTGCTTGCCAGCAGCGAACATTTGTCATACGCTCCCGGCATTCTACGGCGCGCGCCCCGTGACGAGCAGGAAGATCACCAGCATCATCACCAGTGGTGCGAGGCCCATCAGCAGCGCCAGGCCGCTGACCAGCACCACCCGCTGCGGCCCGCGCCCGCTGATGAAGCGGCGCACCACCACCAGCAGCAGCGCCACCGAACCGCCCAGGGCGGCGATCATCGTCCCGCCCAGGCACAGGGCGGTCCGAAACGGGGCTGCCTGCACCATGCCCGACCGCAGCAGCCAGGCCAGAAGCATACTCAGGCCGACGGCGCCCAGCAGGACCGCCAGCGTCGCCGCGCCAATCAGCCAGGGCCAGAGCCGTCGATTTTCCATCCTCAGTAGGTTTGCGGACACTCTCTGAGCCGCTCCCAGAGCTGGTCGGCCAGGGTGCGCGTCGCCAGTTCCACGGCGGGGCTCAGGCCGGCGCCCGGGTCGAACTGGTACCCCTCGATGCCATAGATGACCAGGCGCGGCGGCAGCTGGGCGAGGGCGCGCGCCAGTTCGACCGCCTCGGCAACACCGAAGGCGTGGGTCGAGTGGCGAAACAGGGCTGCCGGCAGCGGCTGCGCGCCGACCTCGAAGCGGTGGATCGTCCCCGGTGCGGCGCCAGAGTGGACCGCGTCGATCAGGATGACCGTGGTGGCGCCGGCCCAGGCCGTGATCAGGTCCAGGCCGCCGCCATCGATCGCGCTGATCTGCAGCGCGGCTGCGGCGGCGGCCTGGCGCGCGAGCAACAGGCGGGCGACAGCCGGCCCGGCGCCATCATCGCCGCGCCACTGATTGCCAACCCCGATCACGCGGGTTGGGGCAGCACGCGCAGGCGCTGCCCCTTCAGCCGCTGGCACTGCGCCGGGCCGGCCCATACTCACTCGCGCTCCAGTGACAGCCGGAGGAAGTGGGTCGAGCAGGAGATGCAGGGGTCGTAGTTGCGCACAATCTGCTCGCATTGCCAGGTCAGACGGTCGTCGGGCAGCTGGAGATTGCGTTCCGCGAACTGCCACAGGTCGTGCTCGATCGTGCGCTGGTTCTGCGAGGTCGGCGGCACGATGCGGGCATCGAGCACCGAGCCCTGCTCGTCGATGCGGTAGCGATGGTAGAGGATGCCGCGGGGCGCCTCGCTACAGCCGTAGCCGGTGCCGGCGCGCGGTTCGACCGGCAGGGCCGGCGGGTCGGGCTGCTCGTAGCTGTCGAGGATGCGCAGCGCCTCGTCGCAGGCGTAGAGCGTCTCGACGGCGCGCACCACGATGCTCTTGAACGGGTTGCGGCACTCCTGGCCCAGCCCGGCGGCCAGGGCCGCCTCCTGGGCGCTCGGTGAGAGCCGGTCGAAGTTCAGGCTGTAGCGGGCCAGCGGGCCGACCAGGTAGGCGCCACGCGCGCGGGTGTGCGAGTGTAGCGCGGTCGAGTGCTCCAGGTGCTCCTCGGCAAAGTAGGTCTCGTACTCGCTGATGCTCAGGTCCAGCCCCTTGTTCGAGACCAGGCGTCCCTCGTTGAATGGATACTCGTCGGGGTGACGTAGCGCGACGAACTCGTAGTCCTGCTCGAAGTCGGGACAGGGCAGCGAGGCGGTCCAGCGCACGGCCTCCACTGCGATCTGGCGCGCCTCCTCGAGCTGGTCCTTTAAGCGCCGCTGCAATTCGCGTCTGGTTGGCAGCTTGTAGAAGCCGCCGACACGCACGTTGATCGGGTGGATCTCGCGGCCACCAACGACATTGACGATATCGTTGCCGGCCTTCTTCAGCTTGAGCGCCTTCTGCACGATCGCAGGGTGGTCCTTCGCCATCTGGATCGCGTCCGCATAGCCCAGGAAATCCGGGGCGTGGAGCATGGCGAAGTGCAGCACATGGCTCTCGATCCACTCGCCGCAGTAGATCAGGCGCCGCAACTCGCGCAACTGCCCTTCGACCTGGACCCCGCAGGCCTGCTCGAGAGCGTGGACCGAGCTCATCTGGTAGGCGATCGGGCAGATTCCGCAGATGCGCGCGGTGATGTCGGGCACCTCGCGGAAATCGCGTCCGCGCAGGAAGGCCTCGAAGAAACGCGGCGGCTCGAAGATCCGCAGCTGCACGCTCGTCACCGCGTCGCCCTTGACCTTGATGTGCAGGCCGCCCTCACCCTCGACCCGCGCGAGGTAGTCGACCTTGATCACTCTATTGTCCGTTTTCATGGGCCTCACTCGTCTTTCGGAACGCCTCGGCATAGGCGTTGATCCCGCGGAACAGGCGTACAATCGCGGGCTCGGCATAGCCGAGCTGGGTCAGCTGAGTGGCCAGCGAGGCCGTATTGGGCGACTCCATCGGCCCGTAGCAGCCGTAGCAGGCCCGGTTGTAGCTCGGGCAGAGCGCGCCGCAGCCGGCGTGGGTCACCGGTCCGAGGCAGGGCTGTCCCTGGGTGACCATGACACAGACGGTGTCGCGCTGCTTGCACTCGACGCAGACGCTGTGCGAAGGCACCGCCGGGCGGCGGCCGTGGAGCAGCGCACTGATCAACTCGAGCAGTTGATACTTGTTGATCGGGCAGCCGCGCAGCTCAAAGTCGACGAAGACGTGGTCGGCGATCGGCGTCGACTTCTGCAGGGCCGAGATGAAGTCGGGCGACTGGTAGACGTAGGAGACGAAGCCCTTGAGATCGCTGAAGTTGCGCAGCGCCTGGATCCCGCCCGAGGTGGCACAGGCGCCGATGGTGATCAGGTACTTCGAGACGCGGCGCACCTGGTGGATGCGCTCGGCGTCGTGGGAGGTGGTGATCGAGCCCTCGACCAGCGAGATATCGTAGGGACCCTTGACTACTGCCCGTGAGGCCTCGGGGAAGTTGGCGATCTCGACCGCATCGGCAACTGCGAGCAACTCGTCTTCACAGTCGAGCAGGCTCATCTGGCAGCCGTCGCAGGAGGCAAACTTCCAGACGGCGAGCTTCGGCTTCTGTCGGCTGGCCATACTACAGCCCCCTTCGCCCAAAGAACGGCTTGATCTCCTCATACGAGAAGATCGGCCCGTCCTTGCAGATAAAGTTCGGCCCCCACTGGCAGTGCCCGCAGAAACCGATCGCGCACTTCATGTTGCGCTCCATCGAGATGAAGATACTCTCGGGCGCCAGACCACGCTTCTCCAGTTCAAGGACGGTGAAGTGGATCATCACCTCGGGGCCGCAGATCATCGCCACTGCGTTCAGGTGGTCGAAGGGCGCCTTGGGGATGATCCGTGTCACCACGCCCACGTTGCCGCGCCAGGGGTGCATCGCCCGGTCGACGGTCACGTGGACATCGACATCGAAGCGCGAGCGCCAGCCCTCGATCTCGCGCCGGTAGAGGATATCGAGCGGCGTGCGTGTCCCGTAGAGCAGGACCACGTTGTTGTACTTCTCGCGATAGGCCAGCACGTGGTAGAGAGCCGGGCGCACCGGGGCCAGGCCGAGGCCGCCGGCGACGATGATCACGTCCTTGCCCTGGGCCTCGACCACCGGCCAGCTGTTGCCGAAGGGGCCGCGCACCGCCAGCATATCGCCGCGCTTGAGCTGGCGCATTGCGTTGGTGACCACGCCGACCGCGCGGGTGGTGTGCACGAGGCGGTGCGGTTTTGTCGGGTCGCCGCTGATCGAGATCGGCACCTCGCCGACGCCGTAGATGTAGAGCATGTTGAACTGCCCCGCGGCGAAGGGATAGTCGCCCTCACCCGTGGCCGGTTCGAGCTCCAGCGTAAACGTATCCTGGGTCTCTTTGCGCACCCGCTGCACCCGGAAGGGGCGTGGCAGCATGGGATCCGGCAGGTTCCTCGTGGGTGACGAAGCGACAATCGCAGTCATAAACACCTCAGGCAGTCGTTCAGTAGGCTTACTTGCCGTAGAGGTCGACCAGTTGCAGCAGCGCGGCCTGCAGGCGCTGCTCGATCACACCGACCGAGTGGCGCATCAGCTGGTAGCCAAGCTCGTGGTTAGCCTCACAGCGCTCCCGCAGCCGGGCGCCATCGATGGCGATCGCCTGCGTCGGCTCAAGCGCGCGCGCATCGAGGTGCCAGCGGTAGGGTGGGAACAGCCACGACCAGCCGAGCACATCCTCCGGGCCGAGCGTCAACAGCAGGATCGGCCCGCGCTGTGGGGCAAAGACCTCCAGCGACACCTTGCCCTCGGTAATCAGAAACAACAGTTCGGCATGCTCGCCCTGGTGAAAGATCAGCCGCCCCGGCTCGAAGCTGATCAGCCTGGCGCGCTCGACGATCGCGCCAAGCTCAGCGGGGGCGACCTCCTGGAAGAAGGGGTGGCGGGCCAGGGTTGACTCGATCGATGGCGTTGACATAGCTTCGTGGGCCGCAGGCCGAGCCTGCGGGCCGCTAGACGATATTCAGCGTCGCGATCTGCGCGCCGGTGGAATCGTTGGCGTACATGGCGCGCACCTCTTCGGTCAGGTCGATGCCGACCGGGCACCAGGTGATGCAGCGCCCACAGCCCACGCAGCCCGAGCTGTCGAACTGGTCGATCCAGGCGGCGAGCTTGTGGGTCAGCCACTGGCGGTAGCGCTCGCGGCCAGTGCCGCGCACACTGCCGCCATGGATGTAGGAGAAGTCGAGGGTGAAGCACGAGTCCCAGCGCTGCCAGCGCTCGGCGACGCGCCCGCTCAGGTCGGTCGTATCCTCAACCGTGGTGCAGAAGCAGGTGGGGCAGACGCTGGTGCAGTTGCCGCAGGCGAGGCAGCGGGCGGCAACATCGTCCCAGCGCGGGTGGTCGGCGTTGGCGTAGAGGAACTCCTTGATGCCGTTGGTATCGAGCGAGCGCACCATCGACTCGGCAGTCTGGGCCAGGATGGCCTCGGCCGCTGCCAGGTCGGCGGGCTCCGCCGGGGTGTACGGCAACTCCTGCAGCACCCTGGCGCCCCGGGGCGAGCCGACCTCGACCAGGAAGGCGTGGCGCTGCGCGTCGAGCAACTCGGTGAGCGCCAGGTCGAAGCCGGCGCCTACCCGGGGGCCGGTGCCCATCGAGGAGCAGAAGCAGGTGCCGCCGGCGTGGCCGCAGTTGACCGCGACGATGAAGGTCGCGTCGTGAATGGTCTTGTAGAGCGGGTCGGTGAAGGGGCCGCGGGTGAACACCGTGTTCTGGATCGCGATCGCGCGCAGTTCGCAGGCGCGCACGCCGAGGAAGGCCAGCCTGGGCGGCTCGGGCTGCTCCGCGACAAGGGTGAAGTCATCGTCGGCTGCGGCTCGTTCGGCCCGCCAGAGGCGGCGGCGCGGCGGGTGCAGCCAGCGCTTCCACGACTGCGCCGCCAGGCTGTAGCCGAAGTAGGCGTCGTCGTCGCGCCGGCGCAGATGGTAGCTCCCGGCATCCTGCTCGTCGGTCCAGCCGGCCGGCAGATCGGCCAGTTCCTCGACCTCGGCATAGACGATCGCACCATCGTGGACGGTTGGGCCAATGACCTGATAGTCCTGCCGGCGCAGCGCATCGATCAGCTGCTGCAGCCCTGCGGGCAAAAGGATAACCCGGCTCCCGGTGCGCAACGGGGTTGAGCTCATGCGGCGTCCCTTCCCTGGTAACGTTGAGGCGGCCTTGCCTGGCTACGCTCGCGATTTTATGAGATGCAAATATGTGCATGATTATGCAAGCAGCGGACCCGTTCCGGTGTTGCGACTCATTCATTTTGAACGAAAAAATCTTTCTTATACAAAACATCGCCGCGCATAGCACGCCCCTACCGCGGTGGTGTATCCGTTGGTTTTTGGCGGCTG
>DAOUBZ010000520.1:0-1996 GCA_034432515.1 Chloroflexaceae bacterium
CCTCAACGCTCAGACTGGTGGTGAAGATCGGGTCGCCGCCCGCCGGGGCGATGCCGACCTCGTAGCTGCCGGCCGGCACTTCGAGGTAGCCCGTCACGCGGCGGAAGCTCAGGTTCTCGATCGCGCGCTCGCCGTTGATGAAAATATCGACGGCGGGGGCGTCGGGCGAGAAGTGGGCCACGCGAACGCGGGCATTGGTAGGCGCCGGCGCGCGGTTGTCGTCCTGGAGCAGCCGGCTGCCGACGTTCTTGCTCGCGACGCTGCCGCGGGCCACGACCGTGTAATCACGGCCAGCCGCGAGCTTAAAGGAACGGTTGATCACGAACAGGCTGGGATGTGCGAGGTTCTCTCCGGCAGGAATGACCTGCACCTTGTAGTAGCCGGCGGGCACTTCCAGGTACGGGCTAACGGTGAAAAAGGTGACGTCACTCAGAACCTTGCTGCCGTTCACGTAGATGTCAACAGCGCCGAAGTCGGGTACGGCGTGCACGGCCCGCAGGCGGGCGGGCGCGCCGGTGGCGTGGCCGGCATAGGCGGCCGGGGGCAGGAACGACAGGGCGGTGAGCAGGGCCAGGAAGGCCAGGATGAGCAGGCGACCGCGGTGGCGAAACAGGCGTGTACCCAAGGGGATCCTCCTTGACATCACGTGTCTTTCCGTCAGGGCAACGACCGTAAACGGAGGGTACTGGGAGGTTGGTGTGTTGCCGTTCGCCTACTTCTACGCAGCGTCGTGGCAGGTGGATGTGCAAAACCTGTTCAAAACTCGATCTCTGCTGCGTGGCCGGGCCGTTGCCAGAGCCACAGCCCCAGGGCCAGGCTCAGCACCAGGTAACCAGCCACGGCGGGCCAGGGCGGCATGCCCAGGCCAACCTCGATCGGGCGGGTGGCCTGGATCAGCCCGAGGGCGAGCAGCGCCGTCAGCTGGCGGCGGGAGCCGCGGGGCGCGGTGAGGCCCAGCCAGACCAGGGGTATGCTGAGGAACATCAGGTGGTGGTACCAGATCAGGCTGGAGCCCACCGTCAGCGCGGCTACGCCGAAGGCCAGCGCGGCGCCATCAGGATCGCCCCGTCGCCGCCAGCAGAGCGCCGCCCAGGTGGCGAGCATGCCCAGGCTGAAGATGCGGCCCAGCCAGGCCGCGGCCTGCTCTGCGGGCGATCCCGGCGTCGTGAGCCCGGTGAGGAACGCGGCCAGGGCCTGGTTGTAGGGATTGCGTGGCACGCCCGCGAAGAGCGCCGGCAGCAGGCGGGCAAAGTCGCGCCACGGCGTCATGCCGTAGCAGAGGAGCGCCGGTAGCGCGAGCAGCAGCATGCCCGCCGCAACCCGCGCCAGGCGTCGCCAGTCGCCGCGCACCAGCGGCCAGAGCAGCAGGGCTGCCGGGGTCAGCTTGATCAGGATCACCGCGGCGAGGCCCAGGTCGCCGGCCCAGGCCAGTCTGCGCTCGTTATGGCCGAGCACAAAGAGCGCCAGGCCGAGCAGCACCAGGCTGTTGATCTGGCCGATCGCCAGGGCTTCCAGGAAGGGTGCAAAGCCCAGGCCGAGCACGATCAGGGCGAGCAGCGTGCCCCGGACCGGGCGGCCGGGGAGCGCGGCGTAGCTGGCCAGCAGCGCGAAGAGATAGAGCGCCAGGTTGCCGACGAGCCAGAGGCCGTAGGCCAGGGGCGGCTCGCTGGCGGCCAGGGCGGCGAAGAGCGGCACGGTGGGCGGCGGGTAAACGAACGAGACCCCGATCACGTTCAGCTCGGGCGGGTCGTAGGGGCTCTGCCCGGCCAGCGCCAGCTGCCCGGCCCGTAGGTAGATCCCCAGGTCGAGGGCCAGATCAGGGTGGACGTTGCGGTGGTTCCAGAGGGCCACGGCCAGGTACAGGCCCAGGCCCACGGCGAGCGTCGCCGTGAGCAGCGGCCGCGGGGCCGGGGTGGCGGTCTGCCAGCGCTGTCGCGCCGTTCGCCAGAGCTGCCAGCTCAGGGCGGCGGCCAGCGCCGTCAGCGCGGCGAGCGCG
>DAOUBZ010000521.1:0-6658 GCA_034432515.1 Chloroflexaceae bacterium
CGCGGCGCGCCGCGCGCCCGGCGGTCACGCGGGGGCGGCCACGGTGGGCCGAGGGCGGCCACCATGCCACCCCAGGCGCGGGGTGCGGTCATGGTTTGCAATGCGCCCGGCGGCGGGCTGCGGCGCGTGCAAGAACATACGTCACCCCCAACACCCGGGGCACGCGGTTGCGCGGTAGCGCCGGGGCCGCGTACAATGCAGGGGGCCGAACGGTTCGTGGGATCCACTCGCGGTGCGCCCAGCAGCAAGAAAGGGCGAGGTGTGTTTCCTGTCGGTGATGAGAATCCTACCTGGTACACTCCGCTGGTGACGCGGACGCTGGTTGTGGTCAATCTGGTCATCTTTGTGTTCCAGATCCTGTCCGACCCGGCGTTCACGCTCCGCTGGAGCTTCGTACCGCTCGAACTGACCGCGCTGCTTGAGGGGCGTGGCCACCCCGTCGTGCTGGTGACCATGGTCACGGCTATGTTCCTGCATGGCAGCCTGGCGCACCTGGTGGGCAACCTGCTGTTCCTCTGGATCTTCGGCGATAACATCGAGGATCAGCTGGGCCATGTGGGGTACTTGATCTTCTACCTGCTCTGCGGCATCGCGGCAACCATCACCCAGTATGTGACGGGGCCGCTCTCGGCGATCCCCAACCTCGGGGCCAGCGGGGCGATCTCAGGGGTGCTGGGCGCCTACATGCTGCTCTACCCAGGGGCGCGGGTGCAGGTGTTCATCTGGCCGCTGTCGCTGTTTTTCGGAACGGTTGGCGTCCCGGCGCTGATCTGGCTGGGGGTCTGGTTTCTGATGCAACTCTTCCTGGGGGTGCAGGACCTGGGGCGTATGGCCGAGGGCGGGGTCGCCTTCTGGGCACACGTTGGCGGCTTCGTGGCCGGGCTGGCGCTGATCCTGGTCATGCCGCGGCGCCGCCCGCCGATCCAGTACCCCAGCGAAACGACCTGGCGGTGAACACAGTACGGTTCGGTTACGGCAACGCGATAGAATGCCAGGGAATGATTGGAGGGCCAATGCAGAACATGTTTGCTCGTGCCAACGAGGCACTCTATCAGGACCTGGAGAACTACGCGGCGACCCTGCGCCACATCCTGGAGGCGCTACCGCGCGCGAAGGCGCACTGTGAGCATGTGGTCTACGAAGTCCGGCTGGTGCAGGCGCTGCTGGCATTTGGCAGTGGCCCGGCCATCACGGAGTTGAGCCGGCTCACCTTGCAGATCGACAACCTGTGGGCGGTGCGCGAGCAACTGACGCGCCGCACGACTAGCTTCGGCAACGAGATCGCCGAGAGCGAGCGGGCACGCGAGCAGGCCCGGCGCGGGCTGGCCCTGGCTGAGCGAACTGGAAACGAGGCGCTGGGGGCGGAGTTGCGGACCTGTTTTACCAACATTCTGACCTACCTCGAGGCGCAGCAGCGCCTGCTCGAGGAGTGCGATGCGCGCCTGCGCCCCTGCTCCGGCAGCCCCGACCTGACGCGCAAGCGCCTCAATCTGCTGATCGCTGCCGCCGAAGCACGGCTGCCAGACACCCCGGAGCGCCGCACGATCGTGGCCACCTATGGCGAGGCGGCAGCGCTGCCTGGCGAGTGGGGCGATGGGATCACGCTCGATGAACACGGCCTGACGGTCGTTGAGCGCTGCCTCACAATCCTGCGCCAGAATGGCGAGCACCTCGGCATGCTCGCCGCACCCGCCTCCTCGCACCCGTAGGACCAGGTCTGGCAGGAGTGTAATGACGCGAAGACGCGAGGAGGCGAAGACGCGAGGAGGGAGGCGCGAGGAGGCGAGGAGCGGGCACGACGCGGCTGCGTAGGGCCGAAGCATACGCCCCAGGCGCGCCCCGGGACACGGCGGCCCGCCCAGAGGTAGTTCCCGGCTGTGTCCATACGCCCCAGGCGCGCCCCGGGACACGGGGCTCCCGCGTGGCGTATGCTGCGGCCTGAACCCTCACCGCCTCCTCACGTCACCGCCTCGTCGCCTCGTCGTCTCCTCGCCTCCTCGCCTCCTCGCCTGGTCAAGCGGGCTTGAACCTACGAAGGGAACACCTCCAGATGGACTATGTCATCGAGGGTGAGATCGCCCAGCGGGTCCGGCTCGCATTCGCGCCGGGCGAGGCAGTCTGGCTCACCACGGGGGCGCTCATGGCCTACTCGGGGGGGGTGCAGTGGCGCCCGCGGGTGCCGGGTGGGTTTGGTGGCGCGGTGCGCCGCTCGCTGGCGGGTGAGGGGATTGCCCTGACCTACGCCGAGGCCCAGGGCGCGGGGCAGTTCGCGCTCATCGCGGCCAATGCGCCGGGCCACGTAGCAGTGTGGAACCTGGCCGATGGGCCGGTTGTCGCCACACGGGGCTCGTTTCTTGCCGCCTGGGGCGACGAGGTAGACATCAGTGTGATCATTGCGCGCCGCGCGGGGGCGGCCTTCTTCGGCGGGGCCGGGCTCTTTCTGCAGCGCATTGCCGGCCAGGGCACGGTGCTGCTCCACGGCAGCGGCGACTTCGATCGGCGTGAACTGGCCCAGGGCGAGCACCTGATGGTCAGCACCGGCAACCTGGCGGCCTTCGCCGACAGTGTGGACTACGACATCCAGTCGGTCGGCAGCCTGGGGCGCATGTTCTTTGGCGGCGAGGGCATTTTTATGACCCGGCTGAGCGGACCGGGCACGGTGATGTTGCAGAGCCTCAAGCGCGGCGCGTTACGGGCGAGCAGCGGTGGCGAGTAGGGCGGCGAGCCGCGCGCATAACGGGGCCGGCGGGCCGCTGCGCCTGGCGCTGGTCTTCGTTGGTTACCTCGGTGCCACGCTGATCTTCTTTGCTGGCGCGCTGCCCGAGTTGGGTAGGGGCTTTCCCGGCGGCCCGGTGGCGGCGATCGACGGCTGGCAGCACGTCTGGCACGTGTGGTGGGCCGAGCGGGCGCTGGCGAGCGGCGCGAACCCCTTCGTGATGCCGCTGCTCTTCTTCCCCGGTGGGGTGAATCTCGCGCTCCACCCGCTCAACCTGAGCAATGGCCTGCTGGTCGCCCCGCTGACGGCGCTGGCCGGCCCGGTGGCCGGCTTCAACCTGGCGCTGCTGGCCGGCTTTACCCTCAGCGGCCTGGGCGGCTATCTGCTGGCGCTGCGGGCAGGGGCACAGCCGGCGGCCGCCTTCGTTGCCGGGCTACTCTTCAGCTTCTCGCCCTTCCATGTGACCAAGGCCTACGACGGGCAACTCGAGCTGGTGGCGCTGCAGTGGCTGGCGCTCTATGCCTGGCTGTTGCTGATCAGCGTCGAGCAGCGCGGCTGGCTGGCCCCGACGCTGGCCGGCTTGCTGCTGGCAGTGGTCGGCTACACGAGCCTCTACTATCTTGTCTATGCTGCGATCTACAGCCTGCTGGCGGCGGCCCTCTGGCTGCCGGCCCGCGACGGCCGCGGCCTCGCCACCTACCTGGCGCGGCTGGCCGTCGTGCCGCTGGTGGCGCTGCTGGCCCTGGCCCCGCTGCTGCTCAACCTGGGGCAGGCCCTCGCTGAGGTGACCGGCGGGGAACTGAGCGGCCCCGCTACAGCGGGCGATCTGCTGATCAGCCGCTCGGCCAACCTGGTGGACTTCTGGCTTCCGAGCTACCTGCACCCGCTCTGGGGCCCAGCCGTGGCGCGCCTCGGGCCGGTGCTGCACCCCTATGTTTCGGCGTGGAACCACGCGCTCGGCTACACCGCGCTGGCGCTGGCGGCGATCGGCTGCGCCACTGCCTGGGGGCGGGCCTGGCGCTGGCTGGTGATCGCCGTGGCCAGCATGCTGCTGGCCCTCGGCCCGGTGCTGGTGGTCGGCCCGCTCAACACCGGCATCGCCTTACCCTATCAGCTGCTGCTGCTGCTGCCGGGCATGGACATCGCCCAGCGCCCCGGGCACCTGGTGGTGCTCACCACGCTGGCCCTGACCCCGCTGGCTGCGCTGGGGCTCAGCTGGCTAACCGGGCGCTTCGGGCCACTCGCGATCGCCGCCGCGCTGGTGCTCGGCGCGATCGAACTGGCTCCCCCGCGCTGGCCCATCCAGCCCTTCGTCGTCCACCCGATCTACGAGCAACTAGCTGAGCGGCCCGGGGCGCTGCTGGTGCTCCCGGTGGAGTTCGACCGGAGTGACGTGCTCCGCGACCAGATCGTGCACGGGCGCCCGCTGGTGGGCGGCTACCTGGCGCGAACGCCGCCCTACCCCTTCGCCACCTACGCGCCCGGCGTGCGCCAGCTCTGGCAGCTGAGCCCCGACGAGGCGCGCCTCGCCGACCCGGCCGGCGCCAGTACCGCCGAGGCACTGGCCGGCTACGGGATCGGCGAGGTGGTCGTGTACTGGGAGCGCATCCCCCCGCGCAAGCGCGCGGCGGCCCGCGCGGCCCTGGAACAGGTGCTGCCAGGCGTGGCCCCGCGCTATGCCGATGAGGAACTGTCCGTCTACAACGTTCCGCCGGGGAGTGGCAGCGCCTTCGCGCACTTTGGGCCGGGCTGGTACCCGGAGGAGCGGGAGGGCGACCGGCGCTGGCGCTGGATGGGCCCCCGGGGCGAGCTCTGGCTGATGAACCCCGGCGACCAGCCCACGGCGATCAGCCTGCGCTTGCAGGCCGAGAGCTTCGGCGAGCCGCGGCAGGTGGCGCTCAGCCTCAATGGCGTGCCGGCCGGCAACTGGCTGGTCAGCGCACAGCCCGCAGCGGCCAGCATCCGCCTGCAGTTGCTGCTGCCCCCCGGGGCAAGCCGGCTGCTCCTGGCGGCGCCAGCCTCACCCGACCCCGCAGGGCGCGGCCCGATCAGCGTGGTACTGAGCGATGTGCAGATCCGTTCGGAGGGGCCGTGAGCGTATGAGTAGTCTGTAAACAGAGTTTTTCGCAAAACCCCAGCGAGGAAAGGCTGGGAGGGGGGGCGAAAATGCCAGGAAACGCACTTCACAGACCAATAGCCGCCGTCTAGCATTGGGAAGCCCGCTACGCGGGCTCCCGTGGCCTGAGCAAGGCATTCGCCAGCAGTATCTTTGCTCAAGCCCTGGGGGCCGTCGGGCCGCTAGACACCGTGAGAGAGGCGGGCTATAATCCGTGTGTCTCCCTAGCTTTTCCGCAGCCAACGGTGTGAAAGGAGCGTTCGATGCTGAACCTCGCTCTTCTGCTGGAGCAAAGCGCGCGCCGCGACCCCGGCAAGACTGCGGTGATCCTCGATGATTACCAGCTGCGCTACGCGGAGTTGAACGGAGCGGCCAACAAGCTGGCCAATGCCCTGGTCGCACTCGGCGTGCAACCGGGCGACAAGGTCGCTCTGATGATGCCGAATACGCCCCACTTCCCGATCTGCTACTACGGCATTCTCAAGGCCGGCGCCGTAGTGGTGCCGCTCAACGTGCTTTTCAAGCACAATGAGGTCCAGTACCACCTGGAGGACAGCGACGCGGTGGCGTTGATCGTCTGGGAGGGCTTTCTGCCCGAGGCCGGCCCCGGCTTCCAGCGGGCCGGTACCTGCCACAATCTGATCGTCGTGCCGGCCGTGGCCAGCACGGCCGCCTTGCCCGACGGGGCGCTCAACTTCAACCAGCTCATGGCCGACAATAGCCCGCTCTTCGACACCGTGCAGACCGGCCCCGGCGATACGGCGGTGATCCTCTACACCTCCGGTACCACCGGGCGGCCCAAGGGCGCTGAGTTGTCGCACTTCAACATGTTTTTCAACGCCATGATCGGCGTTGAGAAGCTGCTGATGATCAAGCACGACGAGATTGGTCTGGCGACGCTGCCGCTCTTCCACTCGTTCGGCCAGACCTGTGTGATGAACGCGCTCTTCTTCGCCGGCGGCACCATGACCATGCTGCCGCGCTTTGAGCCGGTCAAGGCCATGGAGATCATCCAGCACGTTAAGGTCACCTACTTCGCTGGCGTGCCGACCATGTACTTCTACCTGCTCAACCACCCCGAGGCCGACAAGTACGACCTCTCCAGCCTGCGGCTCTGCGTCTCCGGCGGCTCGGCCATGCCCGTCGAGGTGATGCACGCCTTCAACAAGAAGCACAACGTAACCATCCTGGAGGGCTATGGCCTCTCCGAGACCTCGCCGGTGGCCTCGTTCAACCACCTCGACCGGCCGACCAAGCCGGGGAGCATCGGCACGCCGATCTGGGGCGTGGAGATGGCGGTGGTGGATCCCGAGGGCAAGCCTGTGCCTACCGGCGAGCTCGGCGAGATCGTCATCCGCGGCCACAATGTGATGAAGGGCTACTACAAGCGCCCCGAGGCCACTGCCGAGGCCATTCGCCACGGCTGGTTCCACAGCGGCGACCTGGCCAGGCAGGACGAGGACGGCTACTTCTACATCGTCGACCGGGTCAAGGACATGGTCAACCGCGGCGGCTTCAACGTCTACCCGCGCGAGATCGAGGAGGTGCTCTACGGCCACCCGGCGGTCGCCGAGGCCGCAGTGATCGGCATCCCCGACCCGGCGCTGGGCGAGGAGGTCAAGGCGGTGGTCGCCTTCAAGCCCGGTCAGAGCGCGAGCGAGCAGGAGTTGATCGACTACTGCAAGGAGCGCCTCGCCGCCTACAAGTACCCACGCAGCGTCGAAATCCGCGAGAGCCTGCCCAAGACAGCCACCGGCAAGATCCTCAAACGCGAATTAAAGTAGGGGCGCCCCCCGTGGACACCCCGTAGGGCCGAAGCATTGGCG
>DAOUBZ010000522.1:0-6913 GCA_034432515.1 Chloroflexaceae bacterium
CAGCTTCCGCTGGCCCCACGCCGTCGCCGGCGACGCCACAACGCTCTACGTCGCCGACGCGGGCAACCACCGCGTGCTGGGCTGGTCGCCGCCACCCACGGTCGACCGCCCGGCCGACCTGGTGCTCGGCCAGCCCGACTTCGCCAGCACCCAGGAACTGGCCTACCACCCCCAGGGGGCACAGTGCCTGCGCTTCCCCTATGCCCTGGCCATTGCCGATGGCCTGCTGGCCGTGGCCGATACCGCCAACAACCGCGTGCTGATCTGGCCGGAGGCCCCGCGCACCGGCGCCTTCGCCCCCGCCGAATTGGCCCTCGGCCAGGCTGACCTCGAGGGCAACGGCGAGAACCGCTGGCAGGCCGTCGCCGCCGATACGCTCTGCTGGCCCTACGGGCTCTGGCTGCACGGCGACCGGCTGGCGATCGCCGATTCGGGCAACAATCGGGTTATAATCTGGATGCTACACGGCGCCAACGAAGGAGCAGCCTGATGTGTCTTGGAATCCCTGGCAAGGTGCTTGAGATTGTCGAGGACGGCGGCGTCCGCATGGGCAAGGTCGACTTCGACGGCATCGTCAAAGAGGTCTGCCTGGCCTACCTGCCCGACATCCAGGTCGGCGACTATACCATCGTCCACGTCGGCTTCGCGATCACCCAGCTCGACGAAGCCTCGGCCAGGGAGTCGCTGGCCCTGTTCCACGAACTGGGTATCCTCGAAGAGGAACTGGGCGCGAGCGATGAGACGGAGGTAGGGCCGTGAAGTACCTGGACGAGTACCGCGACCCCGAACTGGCCGCCCGGCTCTTCGATGAGATCCGGCGCATCACGACCCGGCCCTGGGCAATTATGGAGGTCTGCGGCGGCCAGACCCACTCGATCATCCGCAACGGCATTGACCAGTTGCTCCCAGCGGAGATCGAGCTCATCCACGGCCCGGGCTGCCCGGTCTGCGTCACGCCCCTGGAGGTGATCGACAAGGCCCTGGCGATCGCTGCGCGCCCCGAGGTCACCTTCTGCTCCTTTGGCGACATGCTGCGTGTGCCCGGCAGCAGCCAGGACCTGTTCCGCGTCAAGAGTCTGGGCGGCGATGTGCGCGTCGTCTACTCGCCGCTCGATGCCGTGAAGCTGGCCCAGCAGCGCCCCGACCGCGAGGTGGTCTTCTTCGGCATCGGCTTCGAGACCACCGCGCCGGCCAACGCCATGGCGATTGTACAGGCCGAGCGGCTCGGGTTGGCCAACTTCTCGATGCTCGTCTCGCACGTGCTCGTCCCGCCGGCGATCAGCGCAATCATGGAGGCGCCGCGTAACCGCGTGCAGGCCTTCCTCGCCGCCGGCCACGTCTGTAGCGTGATGGGCACCTGGCAGTATGGGCCGCTGGTCGAGCGCTACCGGGTACCGATTGTGGTCACCGGCTTCGAGCCGCTCGACGTGCTGGAGGGCATCCGCCGCGCCGTGATCCAGCTCGAGGCGGGCCGCGCCGAGCTAGAGAATGCCTACGCCCGCGCCGTGCGGCCCGAGGGCAACCAGCCGGCCCAGGCCATCCTGGAACAGGTCTTTGAACCCACCGATCGGGCCTGGCGCGGGATCGGCAGCATTCCGCAGAGCGGCTGGCGCCTGCGCGAGCGTTACCGGCGCTTCGATGCCGAGGCACGCTTCGACGTGGGCCACATCCACACCGCCGAGTCGCCGCTCTGCCACAGCGGCGAGGTGCTGCAGGGCCTGATCAAACCCAACCAGTGCCCCGCCTTCGGCAAGCAGTGCACCCCGCGCAACCCACTCGGTGCGACGATGGTTTCCAGCGAGGGCGCCTGCGCAGCCTACTTCCAGTATGGCCGCTTCATCCCCAGCGAGGCCGTGGAGGTCGCGCGATGAGCATCTCCTTCGAGGGCTGGACCTGCCCGGCTCCGTTGCGTGACTACCCGGCGATCGTGATGGGCCACGGCGGCGGCGGCAAGCTCTCGGCCGAACTGGTGCGCCACCTCTTCCTCCCGGCCTTTCGCAACGCGGCGCTTGAGCAACTGGGCGATGCGGCCGTGGTCGAGGCCGGCGGCGCGCGCCTGGCCCTCTCCACCGATGCCTTCGTCGTCCGCCCGCTCTTCTTTCCCGGCGGCAACATCGGCGACCTGGCGGTCAACGGCACGGTCAACGACCTGGCGATGAGCGGCGCGCGCCCGCTCTACCTGACGGCCAGTTTCATCGTCGAGGAGGGCATGCCGCTCGACCAACTCGGCGCCATCGCAACGACCATGGGCGCCGCCGCGCAACGGGCCGGCGTCGCGCTCGTCACCGGCGACACCAAGGTGGTCGACCGCGGCCATGGCGATGGGGTGTTCATTAGCACCACCGGGGTGGGCCTGGTCCCCGCCGGGGTGCAGATCGGGCCGGACCGCGCGCGGCCCGGCGATGTGGTGATCGTCAGTGGCGAGATCGGCGTCCACGGCGTGGCCATCCTGAGCGTGCGCGAGGGTCTGGAGTTCGGCGCGCCGATCGAGTCGGATACGGCGCCACTCCACGAACTGGTGGCGACTCTGCTCGAACACGGCTGCACCATCCACGCCCTGCGCGACCCGACGCGTGGCGGCGTGGCCTCGACGCTCAACGAGATCGCTGCAGCCTCCCAGGTTGGGATCCGCCTCGACGAGCGGGCGCTGCCGGTGTCCGCCCTGGTACGGGCGGCCTGCGAGATCCTGGGCATGGACCCGATCTACGTGGCCAACGAGGGCAAACTGGTGGCGATCGTGGCCCGCGAGGACGCCGAGCGCACGCTGGAGCTGCTGCGCGCCCAGCCGCTCGGCGCGCGCGCGGCAATCATCGGCGAGATCACCGCTGAGCACCCGGGGGTCGTCGTCGCCCGCACCGGGATCGGCGGCACCCGCGTGGTCGATA
Source organism: Chloroflexaceae bacterium (assembly GCA_034432515.1). Lineage (GTDB taxonomy): Bacteria > Chloroflexota > Chloroflexia > Chloroflexales > Chloroflexaceae > JACAEO01. The sequence continues at coordinate 2,886 of DAOUBZ010000522.1, forward strand.
TGCAGGTCGGCGAGCAGCTGCCGCGCATTTGCTGAGATCGCGCCGCCCCGGGGTTGCGCCTGTGGCAGGGTGGACGACCCACAGCAAACGTTGGTCCCGCGCTGCCGCAGGCGATCAACTGCCGGAGGCGATCAGCCGCCGCAGGCGGCCAAGATCAGCAAGGGGGATCGGAACGGGCGCCATGGCGATCACCCGCGTGAAGCCAAGCCCGGCCCAGGTGGCGAGCATGCCCACCGGGTCGGGCGCCAGTTCGGCCCAATCGACGTGGAGCGACAGATCGAAGCCGGTGCGGTCACGGCCCCGCTCGGCCAGCGCGGCATCGAGGGCAGCGAAGAGCTCCGGGAAGCTGTCGCGGAAGCGCCACTGGAGGTTGAGCCCACCGGCGTAGCGCCCGGCCAGCCGGGCCAGCGCCACGCTGCGTCCGCCCACGATCAGCCGCGGCGGCGGGTCGAGCCCCGGGGCCACCACCGCCTCCCGTAGCTGCACATGCTCCCCCTCAAAGCTCACCGGCTCGCCGCTCCAGAGCGCCGGCAGCACCTGCAGCGCCTCCTCCAGCCGCGCTGTGCGCGTCGCCCGGTCGCCCTGGTCGATACCGAAGGCCTCCTGCTCGGCAGCGTACCCCCCGGCGCCGAGCCCCACCTCCAGCCGCCCCTCCGCCAGTTCGTACAGCGTGGCAATGACCTTCGCCAGCCGCCCCGGGTGACGGTTGGTGACGTTGGCGACCAGCGGGCCAAGCCGGATCGTCGCTGTCGCCTCGGCCAGCCCGGCCAGGGTCGTCCAGCACTCCAGCACCGACTCGCGCGGATCGTTCCACGAGACGTAGTGATCCCAGAGCCAGAGCGAGTCGTAGCCGTGGGCTTCGAGCTCCAGCGCGGCGCTGCGCAGCTCGGCGTAGCGTGTGCCGAAGGTGGGCAGACAAATGCCGATCGGGAGCATGGAAGGATTGACAATCTGGAGGTTGGCCCGCTGCGCGTCACCTGCCATCGCTCATCCCCCCAATGTGGCTACCGCTGCCGAAAGTATAGCCGCATACCGCCGACTGCGCAACCCGATCACCAGCCGGCTCACGTGTTCAGATACGGGCGAATAGCCATTCAAGCCAGCACGTATCGTTTGAGCCCGGCGCGCGGTGCACCAGAGGAGTAAACCCGGCAGCGACGGAGACCAGGATGCCCTATGACCCACTACCGCAGGGCAATCGTGCAAACCGCGTGCCCGCCGACGACCAGTGGCACGCCGCCGTCCGCGTCAACCGCCAGCGACACACGCGGCTGCTCGTCCAGACTGGTCAGGAAGGCCTCGCGCACCGGGCGGAACAGCCGCACGCGCGCCGGCTCGGGCTGCGGACCGGGGTTGTAGCAGCGAACAATCAGCCCACTGCCATTCTCAGCGCGCTTGACCGCACTCAGCACCAGCCGGTCAGACGAGAGGGTGAGCAGGCCGAGTTCGGGCGGCAACTCGCCGCTCCGGCAGAGGTCGGCAAGTTGCACCGGGTCGCCATGATGCAATGCGGGCTCATCATCGGGCCAGGTCTCGTGGGGCGTGTAGCCCTCGTGCTCGTCGCCACGCCGCAGGTAGATCGGCGCCCGGTAGCGCTGGGCGCTCTGCACCACCGCCTCCCAGCCGCCGCCGTGGGGGAGCAGCGCCAGATCGTAGCGCTGCTCCCCGAGACACTGGGCCTCCGGCGTGGCGCAAGGTACCCCGGCGTGGGCTGGACGGGTCGCCAGGTCGCCCCGTGAGAGCCAGCCGACGCCCCGCAGCAGCGTGATCGCCAGCGTATTGCGGCCGCCGTCGCGCAGCACTTCGTACTCCGGCAGACCGCGGTTCAACAGCGCCAACCCGACCTGACCGTCGTTCAGATCGATAAAGCCTCGCTGGTGGCCGGTGGGCACCGGGGGCTGCGTCCAGCCCGTTCCCGCCGGCGGGTCAATTGGCCGGGCGAGCACATCGAAGTGGCCCTCAACCCAGACGTGGTCGGTGACGATGTCGCTCGGGAAGCAGATACGCAGCCGGTGATCACGCGCGCGGTTCACCAGTCGTACGCGCAACTCAACCAGCGGGCTGTCGTGGCGCAGCGTTACCTCGAGTGTCAGCGGGCAGCCCACCACGCGCCGGCTGCGCCGCCGCCGATCGCGGCTCAGCCCCGCCGGCAGCGCCCAGACACGGCTGATCTGGTAGCGGGCCAGCAACGGCCCGGCGTGGATGCGCCGCACCCGGGCCGGGCTATGCAGCGTGCGCATCGGCTGGCCCTCCGCTATGGGCGAAAAGTCGTACTCGTCGCCAGCATCGGCCTCGTCGACGAAGAAACCGAGCTCGCGGTAGACACGCCCACTGACCCGATCCTCCAGCGTCAGCGTGCCGTCGCTAGCAATGCTCAGGCGCACGAAGCGGTTCTCCATGCCTTCCGCGAAGACACGCACCGGCTCGGTGGGGTCGGGCGGAGGCTCACCAGGTACCGCGTAGTAGACTCGGTAACCACAGGCCGGCAGGTCGGCCACGGTCATCGCGACGCGGACCAGCCGGCGCCGGCTGCCCTTCAGCACCTCGACCTCGTAGTGTTCGTCGCTGTCGAACACCTGGAGCGGCGCCGCGTTGCCCTGAGCATCGACCAGGTGGAACGCCGCAGCACCAGGGTCGCCCGGCGCGAACGGCAGCAGCGCCTCGAGCGTCTCGCTCCGCGGCCAGGCGGTGGGGTTGTAGAGGACGAAGGGCGCGCCCGGCTGGGCCGTGCGGTCGATCCGCTCGCTGATCGCGCGAAAACTGTTGCGCGCCACCGTGCTGGCAATCTGATCGACCTCGGCGAAACGGGTCAGCATCTCGCGGTGCACCACGTCCACACTGCAGCCGCAGATGTCGTCGTGGGGATGGTTCTGGATGAGCCGACGCCAGGCGAAGGCCAGCAGGTCGGAGTCGCTGCAATCGGCGCCGAGCAGCCAGGCCCAGGCGCTCAGCGGTTCGGCGTAGTGCTCAAGCAGCGACTGCGCCCGCTCGTTGGCCTGCTTGAGGTAGATGCGCGCCGAGTAGACGCCCTGCAGCCCGAAGGCGTAGCGGCTGCGGTTCAGTTCGCCGCAGAAGACCGGCAGATCGGGCGGGGCAGCGGCCCGCACCCGTCGCACATAGGCGGGCAGGCTGCTCTGCTCGATCCACACGTCCGGCCAGCGCGCGTTGGCCTCGGCGATGATCGCCGGCAGGCGCGGCTCGGGGTCGGCGTGGTCGATGCCGTTCATCAGCAGCAGGTTGCCGGTGCGCGCGCCCGGCCGCTGGGTGTCGAGGGCCTGGCGCAGCCGGCGCAGCGCCAGGTCGAGGCTGAAGACCATGCCGCTCGGGTCGCCCCAGCGCATCGGGTAGCCCAGGTTGGCCGCGTTGTGGTAGCCGTCGTGCAGGTGGACCGCCAGCACCCGCGAGCCGTCGGGGGCCGTCCACCAGAACTCGTTGCCCAGCCCCTCGCCCTCATCGCCCACGCCACGCCAGAAGACCGCCGACTCGATCCCGAAGCCGGCCAGGATCTGTGGCAGTTGCCGGATATGGCCGAAGGCGTCTGGCACGTAGCCCTCGCGCATCGCCCCGCCCAACTCCTCCGCCAGCTGCAGGCCGATCATCAGGTTACGGATCAGCGCCTCGGGGCTGACCAGGTACTCGTCGGCCAGGGCGTACCAGGGGCCGATCTGCAAGCGCCCCGCGCGCACCAGCCGCTCGAGATCGGCCCGCCGCCGCGGGCGCACCTCGAGATAGTCGGCGACGGGCAGCATCTGGCCATCGAGCATGAAGCAGGTGAAGGCCGGGTCGTTGTCGAGGATGGTGATCACCCGCTCCAGCAGGCGCACCAGGCGCACCCGGAAGACCTGGAAGGGCAGGTACCAGGCGCGGTCCCAGTGGGTGTGGGCGATGATCGTCGCGCGATAGGCGCGGGCCACGGCCGGACCGAGCGCCGGGGCGGCGGCAGCCCGCCGCGGTCGCCACGGCTGCTCGCGCCGGTCGATCGCATAGCCGCGGGGCCGGGCAAGACGGGAACGTAGACGCTCAGACAT
>DAOUBZ010000523.1:0-3268 GCA_034432515.1 Chloroflexaceae bacterium
CGCCCGGGTGGCGCCCGATCGTTGTCGGCAGGGTCACGGTCGCGCGGGTTTCGTGCAAAACGTTACGCCGCCCCCCGAGTCTGTGAAGCAATTCCCAAATGGTTTGATCTGTGCTATACTTGGGCTCGCTATTGCCCATCGCTCTTCGATGGGATGAACGAGGCTTGCACAGTGCCGCATGGCTCGGTGGGCGGCCTGCGCGCAGCGTGGGTAGCTGGCACAGCGTTGGACGGGGGTTGTCATGATCGTTGGCGTTCCGGCGGAGATCTTCCCTGGCGAGCAGCGGGTCGCGCTGGTCCCCGGGGATATTCCCGCGCTCACCCGGCTCGGGCTGGAGGTGCTGGTTGAAACGGGGGCGGGGGCCCGCGCTGGGTATCCCGACGCACAGTATGTCGAGCGGGGCGCGAAAACGAGCCCATCGCGGGCCGCGCTCTTCGCCGCCGCCGACACCCTCTTGCAGGTGCGGGCCGGCGGTGCGGCGCCCGCGCAAGCCGAGGGCGACCTGGCGCTGCTGCGCCCCGGCCAGGCGCTGCTGGCCTTCCTCGATCCGCTCTGGAAGCCCCGCCAGATCGCGGCCCTGGCCGAGCACGGTGTGAGCGCTCTCGCCCTCGAGTTGGTGCCGCGCATCAGCCGCGCCCAGAGCATGGACGCCCTGTCGTCGATGGCAACGATCTCCGGCTACAAGGCTTCGCTGCTCGCCGCGATGCACCTGCCACGCATCTTCCCGATGCTGATGACCGCAGCCGGCACGATCACGCCTGCCCGGGTCTTCGTGATCGGCGCTGGCGTGGCCGGTCTGCAGGCCTGTGCCCACGCCAAGCGCATGGGCGCCCGTGTCGAGGCCTACGATGTGCGCGCCGCGGTCAAGGAGCAGGTGGAGAGTGTCGGCGCCAAGTTCGTCGAACTGCCCCTGGAGACGGGCGCCAGCGAGGATAAGGGCGGCTACGCCACCGCTCAGGGCGAGGAGTTCTACCGTCGCCAGCGCCAGTTGATGGGCGAAGTGGTCGCGCGCAATGACGTGGTGATCACCACTGCGGCCATCCCTGGCAAGCGCTCGCCCGTGCTGGTGACTCGCGAGATGGTCGCCGGGATGCAGCCGGGCTCGGTGATCATCGACCTGGCGGCCGAGCACGGCGGCAACTGTGAGTTGACCCGCGCCGACGAGGTGGTGGTTGAGTATGGCGTCACCATCCTGGGGCCGACCAACCTGCCCGCCACGGTGCCCAACCACGCCAGCCAGCTCTACAGCCGCAACCTGGTCAATCTGCTGAAGCTGGCGGTGAAGGATGGTCGCCTGATCCTCGACACCGACGACGAGGTCATCCGCGAGTCGCTGGTGGCCCACGCCGGTGCGGTGACCAACGCCCGCCTCCGCGACCTGCTCGTCCAGGCCGATGCGGTGACGTCGTAAGGCGTATCACCCGACAATCCGAGAACCTGAACTGAGGAAGACACCCGTGGAACTGCTGGTTGTTTCGCTGACCGTCTTCGTCCTCGCGATCTTCGTTGGCTTTGAGATCATCACCAAAGTGCCGCCGACCCTGCACACGCCGCTGATGTCGGGCTCGAACGCGATCTCCGGCATCACGCTCGTCGGCGCGGTCATCTCGGCTGGCGCCCAGGTCTCGTGGCTGACCACCACGCTCGGCTTTCTGGCGGTGGTCTTCGCGACGATCAACGTGGTGGGCGGCTTTATGGTGACCGAGCGCATGCTCGCGATGTTCCGCCGGAAGGACTGACACCATGCGCGAGATCCTGATCAACCTGGCCTACCTGGTGGCCGCGGTGCTCTTCATCCTTGGCATCAAAGGTATGACCCACCCGCGCACGGCCGTGCGGGGCAACCGGCTGGGCGCAATCGGTATGCTGATCGCCGTCGTGGCCGCGCTGCTCGATCGGAACGTGGTGAGCTACGAGTGGATCATCGCCGGCGTGGTGCTCGGCGCGGGCATCGGCGCGCTGATGGCCACCCGCGTGCAGATGACCGATATGCCCCAGATGGTCGCGCTGCTCAACGGCTTCGGCGGCATCGCCTCGACAGTGGTCGCCGGCGCGGCGCTGATGGAGGCGCTGATCACCGGCCCGGCGGTGCCACCGCAGTTCACGATCGCTGTCGCTGCCTCAGGGCTGATCGGCGCGGTTACCTTCTGGGGTAGCCTGGTCGCCTTCGGCAAGCTGCAGGGGCTGGTGCGCGACATCCGCCTGGGCGGCGCGCAGGTGCTCAACGCCGGGCTGCTCGCGATCACGACCGCGCTTGGGGTCTGGCTGGTGATCGATCCTGGCGCTCTCTGGGCCTACTGGGCGCTGGTGGTCAGCGCGAGCCTGCTCGGCCTCTCGCTGGTCTTCCCGATCGGCGGCGCCGATATGCCGGTGGTGATCTCGCTGCTCAACTCCTACTCGGGCCTGGCCGCGGCGGCCACCGGCTTCGTGCTGAACAACAACGCGCTGATCATCACCGGCTCGCTGGTGGGCGCCTCGGGCGTGATCCTGACCAACATCATGTGCAAGGCGATGAACCGCTCGCTCACCAACGTGCTCTTCGGCATCTGGGTGCCTTCCGAGGAGGCGGCGAGCAGCGACGATGTCTACGCCGGCAAGATCAAGGCGGCCCACGCCGATGAACTGGCCATGCTGATAGAGGGGGCGCGGCGCGTGGTAATCGTGCCGGGCTACGGCATGGCCGTCTCGCAGGCCCAGCACGCCGTGCGCGACCTGGTGATGCTGCTTGAGGAACGCGGCGTCGAGGTGGAGTTCGCCATTCACCCGGTCGCGGGGCGTATGCCCGGCCATATGAACGTACTGCTGGCCGAGGCGGACATCCCGTACGAGCAGATGAAGGAGATGGACGAGATCAACCCCTCCTTCGAGCAGACCGACGTGGCGATCGTGATCGGGGCAAACGACGTGGTCAACCCGCTGGCGCGCACCAACCCGAGCAGCCCGATCGCCGGCATGCCGATCCTCAACGTGGACAAGGCGCGCAGCGTGATCGTGATCAAGCGCAGCCTCAGCCCCGGCTTCGCCGGCATCCCGAACCCGCTCTTTGCCGCCGACAACACGCTGATGCTCTTCGCCGATGCCAAGAAGGGTGCGCTGGACCTGATGAATGCGCTGAAGGCGGCGTAGTTGGGGGGCGCGGTAGGGGCGTGGTAGGGGGGCGCAGCGTGCTGCGCCCCCCGGCGCACCCCCTCTCAGGGGTAGGTTTTTTGGCGGATGGCGTCCTGATGCGCTGCTTGCCCTCACCCCCCTGCCCCCTTCGGCTACGCTC
>DAOUBZ010000524.1:0-6910 GCA_034432515.1 Chloroflexaceae bacterium
AGACACCCCGCCCCTCAAGGTCATCGCCACCTACAGCATCCTCGGCGACCTGGTGCAGAACGTGGCCGGCGACCTGGTCGAGCTGACCACCCTGGTCGACCCCGGCGGTGACGCCCACACCTACGAGCCCACCCCCCGCGATAGTGCCGCCCTGGCCGAGGCCGCCATCGTCTTCGAGAATGGCCTGGGGTTCGAGAGCTGGATCGACGACCTTTTCACCGCCTCGGGCTCCCAGGCCACGCGCATCGTCGTGAGCGAGAACATCACCCCGCTGCCGGCGCCCGAGGGCGGCCACAGCCACAGTGACGAGGACCCGCTGGCCCACGCCTGCGAGCACTTCGAGGACAGGCCCGAGCAGGTGGCAGCCGGCGGGGCCATCCCCGATGACCACACCCACTACGTGGTGACGCTCACCGGCGGCGAGGGCACCGTCACCCTCACGCGCGACGAGGACGCCGAGGTGAGCTTCTTCCTTGGCGCCGACGTGCCCTTCGTCGTCGCGACCGGCGGCGCGCCCCTGACTCCCGAGGCGAGCGAGGCGGTTACGGAGGGCTGCGACGCGATGGCGATTGTCTACACCTTCGACCTGGCCCCGGGCGACTACAGCGTCAGCTTCGGCCCCAACGCCGGCGACAGCGTGGCCCTCGTCTGGGAGGTGGCGAAGGCTCACGGGGAGGAAGCGCACGGCCACAGCCACGGCGAGTACGACCCCCACATCTGGCACGACCCCAACAACGCGATGGCGATGGTCGAGAGCATCCGCGATGCCCTGGTCGCCGCCGACCCGGCCAACGCCGCGACCTACGAGGCCAACGCCGCCGCCTACCTGGCCGAGTTGAAGGAGCTAGATGCGTTCGTCACCGCGCAGGTGGCAAGGCTGCCCGAAGAGCGGCGCAAGCTGGTCACCACCCACGACACCTTCGGCTACTTCGCCGACCGCTACGGCTTTGAGGTGCTCGGCACGCCCCTGGGCGTGACCACCGAGGCCTCCGATCCCTCCGCCGGCGAGATCGCCGAGCTGGTCGAGGCGATCAAGGCGACCGGCGTGCCGGCTATCTTCGCCGAAAATATCGCCAACCCCGACCTGATGGCGACCATCGCCCGTGAGGCGGGCGTGACGCTTGCCCCGACTCTCTTCACCGACGCCCTCGGCGAGCCGGGCAGCGAGGGGGCCACCTACCTGGACATGGTGCGCTTCAATGTGACTACCATCGTCACGGCGCTGGCCGGCTGATCGGGGTCACGTTGCGCTTTGTGCCTGATAGTACGGTGGGGAGGCGTGGAGGGGCCAGGCCCTTCCACGTCAACCCTCCCGCTCCAGTTTCATCCGAACGGTCGCGTTCGTCGGAACTATGCGAGAGCGAGCGAAGCAAGCAATGCACCTTCCCTATAGCGGACGCGGTCACGCTGATACCCTGCCGGGCGCCGACGCGCTGCTCCTCGACGGGCTGAGCGTCGGCTACCCCGGCGTTCCCGAGCCCGCCGTGCGCGCCGTCAGTCTCACGATTGGCAATGGGGTGCGCGCGGCCCTGGTGGGCGCGAACGGCTCGGGCAAGTCCACCCTGCTCAAGGCAGTGGCGGGGCTGCTGCGACCGCAGGCCGGGACGATCCGCGTCTACGGGCGGCCGGTGGGCGCCTGCCACCACCGGGTCGCCTACCTGCCCCAGCGCGGTGAGGTCGACTGGCGCTTCCCCGTCACCGTCGTGCGCCTCGTCCTCGCCGGGCGCTACGTCCACCTCGGCTGGCTGCGGCGGCCGGGGGCAGCCGACCGGCAGCGCGTGGCCGAGGTGCTCGATCAGCTTGGGCTCACCGAGCTGGCCAATCGGCAGATCAGCCAGCTCTCGGGCGGGCAGCAACAGCGCGCCCTGCTCGCCCGCGCCCTCGTGCAGGAGGCCGACCTGCTGCTGCTCGACGAGCCCCTCAGCGCCGTGGACGCCGCCAGCCGCCAGATCATCGCCCGTGTGCTCGACGGGCTGCGCCGCCAGGGCAAGACCGCCCTGGTGGCCACCCACCACGTTGACCGGCTCGACGAGGAGTTCGACCAGGTCTTCACGCTCGACGAAGGTGTGCTCAAGGGCAGCTACCGGCCCCCGAGCGGCAGCGAGACGGAACGCCTGCTGGGCGTGACTGGCTTGCGCTGAGGTTGAGGATGCGCTGCTCGGCGTTCTACGCTCTACACTCTAGGCTCTACGTTTATGCTCGACTGGCTGCTCGAACCATTCCGTTTCGGCTTCATGCAGACCGGGCTGGCCGCCGCGGCGCTGGTCGGCGTCACCTGCGCCGTGCTCGGGGCCTACGTCGTGCTGCGGCGCATGGCCTTCATCGGCGACGCCCTGGCCCACACGGTGCTGCCGGGGCTGGTGGTGGCGTACCTGGCCGGCTGGAGCCTCTTCGGCGGTGCGATCGTCGCCGGGCTGCTCACGGCCCTGGGGATCGGCTGGGTCTCGCGGCGGGGCGTGGTGCGCGAGGACACCGCTATCGGCGTGCTCTTCACGGCCATGTTCGCCCTGGGCATTCTGCTGATGAGCTGGGTGAACAGCTTCCGCGACCTCAGCCACATCCTCTTCGGCAACATCCTCGGCGTGCGCCCCGAGAACCTCTGGCTGATCGGCGCGATCGCCGTGGCGGTGCTGCTGACACTCTTCCTGCTGCACAAAGAGCTGGAGCTGACCAGCTACGACCCGATCTACGCCGAGGTGATCGGGCTGAAGGCCGATCGGCTGCGCTTCCTGCTGCTCATCCTGCTGGCGCTCACGGTGGTGACCTGCATCCAGGTGGTAGGGGTGATCCTGACCTCGGCGCTGCTGGTGACGCCGGCGGCCGCGGCGGCGCTGCTGACCAACCGCCTGCCGCGCATGATGCTGCTGGCGGCGCTGATCGCCGTGGCCTCGGCCCTGGTGGGCCTCTACGCCTCCTACTACGCCGACGTCGCCTCGGGGGCGGCGATCGTGCTGACCTGCACGGCCTGCTTTGGGGTGGCCTGGGCCATCCATGCGGCACGAACGCGCCGGACAATTGTCTAACGCTTGAACGCTACGCGCGGGCTCCGGCCGCCGGGCCCCCGCACACGAGGACGTGATGACGACCCAACCGATTGATGACTGGGCCGATCGCTGGCTGGGGGGCTTCTGTGCGGTCGGGGTGCTCGGCGGGCTGCCGGTGCGCGGCCCGGACTACGCTGCCCACCCGCCCCTCGACAGCCTGCTCACCCTGCCGCCTGTCTACGACCCGGCCCCGGTCGACCTGGGCACGGCGCGAGCGGCCTGGTCAGATGTCCTGGGTGGCGCGCCGGTGGTGCTGGTCGCGAGCGTGGAACGGGCGCGGACGTTGCTGCTGCGGGCCCTCGGCGTGCAGCCGGGCGAGTCGGTGGGCCTGCCGGCAAACGCGACCCGCGACCTGGCCGAGGCGGTCAAGCACCACCCCGCCCTGCCCCGCTGGCTCGATCTCGGCCCCGATCTCGCCCTCGTGGCCGACCCGGAGCGGCTGGCCGGCGCGCGGGTGATCTGGGCGCAGCCCTGCGGCGGGGCGTGGGCAGCGACCGTCCCCGAGAGGACCGCGCTGCTCGTCGACGCAGGCGATAGTCTGCCGGACCTTGGCCCGAGCGAGCAGACAGGTATCGTGGCGACGATCTACGGGCTGCACCTGGGGGTTGATCCGCGCCGCGCGGGCGCCCTGGTGGTCTGCCACGATGCGGCCCTTGCTCTGGCGCTGGAGGCCCTCGCCCGCCCGGAAGATCTGCCCGACGCGGCCCTGGCCCTGGCCCAGCTTGGTCGCCTTGCGGGGCCTGAGGGGCTCGCGGCCCGGCAGCGCGCGGCGCTGGAGGCGGCGCGCCAGGGGCTTGAGCAGGCTGCCGGGCTGCCGCTGCTCACGGCGGCGCCGGGCATGCTGGCACAGCAGATCGCCGTTCGGGTGCCCGAGCCGTGCGACGCGGCGACCTTCTACGCCTATGTGCTGGGCGAGCAGACCCCGGTGCGCTGGCTGCCCACGCTGCGCCCGCTGCACTACGCCGCCATCCGCGCCGACGGGGCGCCGGCAGCGCTGGCGACGGCAGGACACCTCGCCCGCGTGCTGCTCGTGCCGGTGGGGCCGGACTACACCGCCGAGGAGATCACGCACGCCGTGCTCGGCATCACCAAGGCCGCCGACTACCTCGGGGTGCGCTGGGCGACCGATCCCGGCCGCGCCACCTGGTACGCCAGCCTGATGACCGAGTGGTACGGGACTGACCACGACGCCTTCCGGCCCCTGAGCCCGTTCGAGGCATGATGGCATTTCGGCCTGCCGATTGCGGGCTTTAGAGCACAGTCACCGGGCCGTGGTCGTCGCAGTGGTCGCCGTGGCGGTGGTGCAGACGGCCGTCCACCAGGTAGTCGAAATGGTCGCCGTGCGGCACAAGCGGGTGGCCACAGCCCTCGTGGCCGCACTGACAGGCTACGGGGGCACAACCGTCGGGGTTCGTCTCGCTGACCGCGAGCACATGCTCGTCGTAGTGATCTTCGTGAGCGTGGTGCAAGTGCCCGTCGTGCAGGTAATCCACGTGGCCCTCGTGCTGAATGCGCAGGTGGCCGCAGTGCTCGCTGTGGACGTGGGTGTGGTCGGTGTGGATGTGGTGAGTCATACAGGCTCCTTGTCGTCGGATGCTTCGCATGGGATTGCGCTGCCTGACTGCCAGTATATGCCTGTGCCGGTGCTGTTGGACTAAGACTAGCTGAGATATGATCGCAGCACGGTGCCCCTACGCCTTGCTGCGCAGGCTGCAAGGAGGGCTTTCTGTCCTTGTACATTGGGCCAGGGTGTGGTACATTCAAGCTCGTGAGGGAATACACACAGAACCTGACTGGTCTGTCGATCCGGTTGGGCCGTGGCTTGCGGGCTGCGACCAGATGGACGGCTGTGTGGTGCACCCTCGCGACATGGATGCCACGGCTGCTGGCGCTGCTCATCGCCCTCGAGCTGGGGTTGCTGAGCCCGCTCAGTTGCGTGATCCACTGTTTCGTCCAGCAACTGCTGGCCGAGCACCCCGCGATCGGCTTCTTCCTCTGCGGCGAGCATGGCCAGGCGCCAGCCGCAACACCCGCCGAGCAACGTACAGACCCCTTCACGCGCTCCGCTCCCGATCCTTCCTCCTCGCCGGCCTCCACCATCACGCCCCGCGCGCTCTACGAACTCGTCGCCTTCGCCTCCTCCCTGCTCACAGTTGTTAGCCTGCTGGTGGCTGTGTTGCTGTTTCTCCCCGCCCGCCGCCTCGTCCCCCAGACCCTCCCACCCCCGACCCCACCCCCACGCCTTTCACCGGCCTGAGCTTACCAGCCAGATCGCCCGGCGCGCATCATGTGGGATGCCGCGCCAAGCTGGTGGTACCTCACACATGGTGAAAGGACAGACTCCCTATGCTGCGTCATCTGCGCGGCCTGCTGCTCGGCGCCCTACTCATGACGGCCCTCGCCGCCTGCGGCCCGGCCAATAACACTGACGGCAATGTGACCCTCCAGTTCGCGATGAATGTCGGCGACAAAGCCGCTGTCTGCGGCCAGAGCTACCCCGGCGTCGGCAGCGCTGGCACCGAGATTTCATTCACCGACCTGCGCTTCTACGTCTCGAACATCCGCCTGATCAACGGCCAGGGCCAGGAAGTGCCCCTCGAACTCACCCAGGACGGCGTCTGGCAGTACCAGAACGTCGCCCTGCTCGACTTCGAGGACGGCAGCTCCGGCTGCAGCGCGGGCGGCAATACGGCCCTGAACAGCGTGGTCAAGGGCACCGTGCCCGCCGGGCGCTACACCGGGGTCGCCTTCGACATGGGCGTGCCCTTCGCCCTGAATCACGCCGACGTGGTCGCTGCGCCCTCGCCGCTGAACATCCAGGCCCTCTGGTGGAACTGGCAGGGTGGCTACAAGTTCATGCGTGTGGATATGCAGACCGGCGCGCCCGGTGTTGCTATGGAGATGAGCGCCCCGGCGCCGACGATGGATATGAGCGCCACCGCCCCGGCCAGCCAGGGCGAAATGGCCGAGGGCGGCACGCCCGCGCCGACGGCCTGGTTCATCCACCTCGGCAGCACCGGCTGCCAGTCGAGCGACCGCACCGCGCCGCCCGCCGCACCCTGCAGCAACCCCAACCTGGTCGCGACACGGCTCGAGGGCTTTGACCCGAGCAAGAGCGTAATCGTCGCCGACCTGGCCAGTTTGCTCCAGGCCGTGCCCCTCGACCAGAACACCCCCGAGCCGCCCGGCTGTATGTCCGGCCCGCAGGATCCGGATTGTCCGGCCCTGTTCCAGAGTTTCGGCCTGGATCTGGCCACGGGCGCCGCAGCCGGCACCCAGCAGCTGTTCCGCCTGCAAAACCCGTAGCGGTCACCAGGGGTCGGGGGCCAGGGGTCAGGGGTCAGGATCTGAACCTCGAACTCCGGCCTCCGACCGCTGCACGAGGAGCGTGTCAATGTTCGCTGTTCAGCGGGTCGTTGTGATCTGTCTGCTCGTCGCCGGGGCGATCCACGTGCTGATCGCCCCCGAGCACTACGCCCACGCGCCGGCCCACGGGTTGCTCTTCGGCGCGATCGGCCTCGCCCAGCTTGGCTACGTGGGGCTGTGGTGGCGCCGCTTCGGGCCGGCCCTACGCCTGCCAGGGCTGCTGCTCTCATGCGGTGTAGTGGCCCTCTGGTTGCTGACCCACCTGGTGGCGACGCCGTTTGCCTCCGGGCCGCACCCGCTGGATTGGGCCGCGGTGGCGACCAAGCTGGCTGAGGGCGGCGCGTTCGTGGCGCTGCTCTGGCTGGATCACGCGGGGGCCTTCGGGCGGCGGCGCGGCAACCCGGCGGCGCTCCTGGCGCGCAGCGCCGCCATCTGCCTGGGCGGCGGGCTCCTGGTCTGGGGTGGGGCCCTGGCCGCCGCCCCGTCGCTCCCGCAGCTGG
>DAOUBZ010000525.1:0-2534 GCA_034432515.1 Chloroflexaceae bacterium
GAACGTTGAACCGCAGCCGGTTCCCCTGGTTGTTACGGACGAAGGCGTGGTGCGTATCGAGGGAACGCGCGTGCCGCTTGAGACCGTGGTACGTGCGTTTCATCTCGGTGCAACGCCCGAGGAGATCGTTCAGGATTATCCGACCCTGAGCCTGGCGCAGGTGTACGCCGTGCTGGCGTACTATCTCCGGCACCGCGAGGCCGTCGATGCCTATGTCGCAGAACGCGCTGCCGCCAGCAACGCAGCGCAGGCCGCCCACGAAGCGCAGTTTGATCCTACCGGTATTCGCGCCCGCCTGCTCGCCCGCAAAGCCGAGACGGAGCATGCGGCGTGAAGCTGCTTGCCGATGAGAATTTCCGCGGCGCAATCGTGCGCGGTCTCTTGCGGCGGCGCCCCGATCTTGACCTGGTGCGCGTGCCCGATGTTGGGCTTGCCGGGGCGGATGATCCGACCATTCTTGCCTGGGCGGCCGCCGAGGGACGGCTCGTGCTTACCCACGATGCGGCGACCTTGATAGGTCACGCCTACAATCGCTTTGCGGCTGGCCAGTCGATGCCCGGCATCATCGCGGTGCGCCAGGATCTGGCGATCGGGCCGGTGCTTGATGATCGGTTGTTATTGATTGATGCCAGCCACGAAGGTGAATGGAACGGGCGCGTCATCTACCTGCCGCTACGCTAAATGCTGGCACACATTGCGTGCGGCCCTCTAAGAAGGTTTTTCAGGGAGAGCAAGTCATGGATCGCTACCCGATCGGCCCCGCCATCCTTGAACTGGTACGGGGCGACATCGTTGCGCAGGACGTGGACGCAATCGTCAACGCGGCCAACGAGGGCCTGGCCGAGGGCGGCGGGGTCTGCGGGGCGATCTTTCGCGCCGCCGGCAGCCACGAGCTTGCGGCCGCCTGCCGGCCGTTGGCGCCTTGCCCCACCGGCGAGGCGCGCATCACTCCCGGCTTCGCGCTGCGCGCGCGCCACATCATCCACGCCGTTGGCCCGGTCTACTGCGCCGACGACCCGCCCACCTCGGCCCGCCTGCTGGCCGCCGCCTACAGCAATAGTCTGGCCCTGGCCACACGGCACGGTCTGGCTAGCGTGGCTTTCCCCAGCATCAGCACCGGCATCTTCGGCTACCCCGTCAGGGAGGCCGCGCAGGTGGCGCTCGCCGCGGTGCGCGACGCCCTCGCCGCGGGCGGCAGCGTGACCCTGGTGCGCTTCGTGCTCTGGGATGAGGGCAGCCTGGCCGCCTACCGCGAGGCTGCCCGGGTGCTCGGCCTCGCGCCGGTGGGGAACATGGGGTGATGGGGTGACGGGGTGACCACCATCGCGTCCTCGCGTCCTCGCGTCCTCACGTCACCGCGTCCTCGCTGGAGGACTGGCTGGTCTAGCAGCAAAATTCTGGTACAGTGAGATCAGCGCACCGCGCACTGGCGCGGTGCAGTTGTGTGTGGGCCGCCCGCGCGGCCCCCGGCAATGATGGAGCGACTTGTGGATCTCACGATCAATGGCCAGACCTACCAGGTGGCCGATAACCCGCCGCGGATGCTGCTCTGGGTGCTGCGTGACGAACTGGGCCTCACCGGCACCAAATTCGGCTGCGGCGCCGGCTACTGCGGCGCCTGCACCATCCATCTCGACGGCGTTGCCGTACGCAGCTGCCAGACCCCCGTCGGCCAGGCCGCCGGCAGGATGGTCACCACCATCGAGGGTCTGGCCCGCGGCGAGGAACTGCATCCGGTGCAGCAGGCTTTCCTGGAGGCCCAGGCGCCCCAGTGCGGCTGGTGCATGAGCGGCCAGATGATGGCGGCGGCCGCCCTCATCGCGGCCAATCCCGACCCCTCGGACGAGGAGATCACCGCGGCGATGGACGGTAACTACTGTCGCTGTGCCGCCTATGTGCGCATCCGCCGGGCGGTGGCCCAGGCCGCCGCCCTGGCCCGCAGCGTCCAGGAGGCCGCATGAGCCAGCCACCGCCCCATCGCTGGCGCATCTCGCGCCGCGGCTTCCTGATCGGCGCCGGGGTGGTCGGCGGCGGCCTGGCGCTCGGCGCTACGCTCGGCCTGCCCGCGCTGCGCCTTGCCCTCGCAGACACGCTCGATGGCGCCGGGCCGCCGACCAGCATCACCGGTGACCCGAGCCTCTGGTTCGCGATCGCGCCCGATGGCCGGGTGCGCCTCGCGGTGCCGAAGGTCGAGATGGGCCAGGGTATCCACACCGCTCTCGCCCAGATCGCCGCCGAGGAGCTCGAACTGCCCTGGGAGCAGATCGAGGTCATCCAGAGCGGCTCGCTGGGCCCGGTGGCCGACGGCGGCGGCACCAGTGCCAGCAACTCGGTGGCCTCGCTCTTCGCCCCGCTGCGCGAGACGGCCGCGACCATGCGCGAGTTGCTGCGCGCCGAAGCCGCCGATCGCCTCGGGGTCGCGCCCGCCGCGCTCAGCGCTGCCGGTGGAGCCTTCGTCGTCGCCGCGCACCCGGAGCGCCGGCTGAGCTACGGTGAACTGGCGGCGGGCGCCGCTGCCCGCGAGGTGCCCGCCG
>DAOUBZ010000526.1:0-3331 GCA_034432515.1 Chloroflexaceae bacterium
GGTTGATGTTCTCGACCGCGGCCGACGTGGCCTGCAGCGCGTTCGACACCCACTGCCAGTGGCCCTGGAACATGATGTCGCCGATCTGCGCGACCTGCGCCGACGACTCCGAGAACCAGCCTCGTGTCACGGCCATCCGTACACCTCCTTAACCTAGATGGACACCCTATAGGTCACGGGGAAACCCCGGGAACCCCAGCGCGAGTGCGCGGGCGAGCGGGTTGCCGCCCGCTCTGCTGCGCGATACCCAAGTGTCAGTTGTCAGCACGGCATCGCGCTGCTCCAGCGCGCAATGGCAGGCCCGAACCTGGTCTAGGCCCGCACCCCATTCGCCGCATAGAACGGGACAATCAGCCAATCACCGTCCATCTCGGCCTGGCCCGCCTCCTGGCCGGCCAGGCTCGTGGGCAGGGTCATGATCCGCCGGAAGTCGCCGATCTGGATGACCAGTTCATCGCCGTTCTGGAACAGGTCGAGCTGGTTGACGTCGGCGAAGGGCAGCTTCAGCTTGACGCGGTAGGAGCCATCGCCGAGCTTGGTGATATCCATCGGCGCTTCCTGGTAGAGCACCGCGGTTGGATCGGTATCGGCGTAGATGTCGCGGCCCATGGTGCGCAGCTTCTCCAGCCCCACCACCTCCTCGGCGTAGTAGGGCACGTGGCGGATCGGCAGCGGGGTGAAGGAGTTCTGCACATCCTGCAGGTAGCGTTGCTGGATCTCCTTCCAGTGGTTCAGGTAGCCGCTATCCTGATCCACCGGCAGGATCTTGTTGACCACCACGGTATCGACGGTCATGCCATACATCGAGAGGTAGGTCAACGCGCGCTGGCTCTCCTTAATGACCATCTTCTCCGGGTTCATCACCAGGCGGATCGAGGTCTCCAGCGGGTTGGCCAGCGTCTCGGTCACCCCCTCCATCTGGCGGAACAGGTCGTCCACCGCCTCATAGACCTCGGTGGGAGCGACCATCTTGTTCAGGCCGGGAGTGATCTTGCTCATCGGGCGCAGCAGCGGCTTGATCAGGAACTTCTCGGCGCCACGCAGCATGCCGATCGCCCACTTGAAGCTCTCCGGCGCGGAGAGCAGGCGCAACGTCTCGCCGGTGGGCGCGCAGTCGACGACCAGCAAGTCGTAATCGCCGGCATCCTTATGCTTCTTGATCCTGATCAGCGGGAACGCCTCTTCCATGCCGGGGAGGATGCTCATCTCGTCGGCCAGGATGCCTTCGACCCCCTGTTCGGCCATCAGTTGCGAGAAGTGCTCGCGCACGATGCCCCAGTTCGACTCGATATCGTGGTAGATGCTGACTTCCAGGGCGTCGAGGGTCGGGGTAATCCGTACGGGCTCCGGTCCCAGCGGGCCCTCAAGATCCAGCGAGTCAGCCAGGCTATGGGCCGGGTCGGTGCTCATCACCAGCGTACGCAGGCCCATATCGGCGGCACGCAGGGCGGTGGCCGCGGCGACGCTCGTCTTGCCGACGCCGCCTTTGCCGGTGAAAATCAGGGTACGCATCGTTGCCTTTCCAGGATCGGAGCGCTCAGCGAGCTGACGCGGGCGAGTTGGGGAGGACGGCCCCCACCTGAGGCCAGAGCCGTTTTTGCTTAAATGCCAAAACTATGCGGCAATAAGTACGATGGAGGCTCCCTTCACTGTGCTGCAATAGTACCATGTTTATCGAGCAGTGTCAACAAAAGTTGCTCATATGCACTAGGGCTCAGGCGGCCCCCGCGGGGGCGATGTAGCGCCACTATCGTCCCGGCAGGCTTCCTGCCGAGCGGTCCGTCGGTCGCGCCGGTAGGCGGTGTCCAGGCTCTGACGATATAATGCGCGGGGCCTGTTCGCGCTGTGCCGGCCCGGCGCGCCTATGGCAAGATAACAGCCGCTTGTCTTATTTGCAACGAGCCTCGTGCATTATCCTTGCATACCTGCCGGTTGCGCTGCGCTGCAGCGGCGCATGCTACAATGGAGTTATGGCTTCCACACTCACAATTTATGAGCAGGTTGGTGGCGCGGCCACCTTCAGGCGCCTCGTTGAGCTGTTCTACGCCCGTGTCGAGCGCGACCCGCGGCTGCGCCCCATGTTCCCGGACGACCTGGGGCCGGGCAAGGAGTACCAGTTCCTGTTCCTCTGCCAGTACTTCGGCGGCCCCGATGACTACAACCGGCTGCGAGGCCACCCGCGCCTGCGGATGCGCCATGCCCCCTTCCCGATCGACCAGGCGACCCGCGATGCCTGGCTCGGCCATATGCTTGCCGCACTCGATGAGGCCGGCATCCCCGAGCCCGCCCGCACCACCATGCGCCAGTACTTCGCGCAGGCCGCCAGCGCGATGATCAACCAGCATCCCCTGATCCATCCCTCCTGATCACGGTTGCGAATTGTTCGCAGATCTTCTAGATCGCATAACCATGGGTCGGGTGCGTTGCTGCCCCCGCCGGCGCCGTGGTATAATGCTTACAGCGCAAACTTGTGACGAAACACACGATCTTCCTTCGCGTTCTCCCGATTGCCTCTCGTGCTGGAAAGCGAGCCGTTGTGCTGTCGCATTCGCTGTTCTGGTTGGTGGTCGCCGTCTTCGCTGCTGGTCAGGTCTTGCTGATCCGCTCGGCCTGGCGCATGCGCCGCCAGCCGCTCGCGCCGCCGCCGGGCGTGCCCCGTAGCAACCCGCGCGCCGACCTTGGCTGGACGCTGGCCACCGCCGCGCTGACTGCGCTGCTGCTCGGCGGCGCCTTCGTGGCACTGCCCTGACACCTCGTCGGCCTGCTCGTCCGCGTGTCGTTCCGTCTGCCGCTGTGCTTGTCCAGGTGCCCTGTATGCCTCACCACACGTTGCGCCGCCTCGCCCTCGCCGGCGCGGCCACCACGCTGCTCGCCATCGCCTCCGGCGGTCTGGTGACTGCCACCGCAAGCGGGGCTGCCTGCCCGACCTGGCCCGTCTGTAACGAGGCGCTGGCCGGGAGCGGGGGGCCCGCACTCTGGATCGCCCTGGGCCACCGCATTGTGGTCCTGCTGTCGGTTGTGCTGGCGCTGATCGGCGCCCTGGCCGCCTGGCGCGCGCCGCAACTCGAGCGTTGGGCGCGCCTGCCGCTGCTGGTTGCGCCTCTCTTCGGCGCCATGCAGATGGGCGTCGGCGCCGTGATCGTTCAGCTGCAACGCTACGGCGCCAGTGATCTGTCGCACCTTGCCCTGGCATTGCTGGTGCTTGCCTGCCAGGTCGTGGCGGTGGCCGTGCTGTTCCAGCCCGCCGCCCCCGGGGAGCGGCTCGGCGCACGGGCGGCCCGCGACGCGCGCCGGCTGCGTGGCCTGGCCTGGTGGAGCGCTGGCGCGGTTG
>DAOUBZ010000527.1:0-1969 GCA_034432515.1 Chloroflexaceae bacterium
GGGAGAGGCCTGCCCTGA
This sequence comes from Chloroflexaceae bacterium, assembly GCA_034432515.1. Lineage (GTDB taxonomy): Bacteria > Chloroflexota > Chloroflexia > Chloroflexales > Chloroflexaceae > JACAEO01. Next base: position 19 of record DAOUBZ010000527.1, read on the forward strand.
GCGTAGCCGAAGGGGGGCAGGGGGGTGAGGGCAAGCAGCGCATCAGGACGCCATCCGCCAAAAAACCTACCCCCAAAAGCCCACACCCCACCCGCCGGAGGCGGACATTGCACAGCCCTGCGGCTGCACGGGGGCACAGCCCGGGGCTTCATGATACAATTGCAAGCGCAGGCGAACACGTGCATAGGCTCGGAGGAACGAAGATGTTCGAGTCGAAAGAGCAGGTGCAGGCGGCGCAGGAATGCTGGGAGCAGCAGTGTCTCTGGCCCGCCCTGGAGCGCGCCCCTGAGCGGGACGTGCGCTTCATGACCACCAGCAGCGCCCCCGTTGAGCGGCTCTACACCCCGCTCGACCTGGCGCAGAATGACTATCTGCGCGACATTGGCCACCCCGGCGAGTATCCCTACACCCGTGGCGTCCACCCCACCGGCTATCGCGGCAAAATCTGGACGATGCGCATGTTCGCCGGCTTCGGCACCGCCGAGGAGACGAACATGCGCTTCAAGTACCTGCTTAGCCAGGGGCAGACGGGCCTCTCGATCGCCTTTGACATGCCGACGCTCTATGGTCGCGACACCGACCATCCGCTCGTCGAGGGCGAGTTCGGCAAGTGTGGCGTGGCGGTCACCTCGTTGGCCGACATGGAGGTGTTGCTCGATGGCATCCCGCTGGACCAGGTTTCGACCTCGATGACGATCAATTCGCCGGCAGCAATGATCTGGGCCATGTACCTGGTGGTGGCCGAGAAGCGCGGCATCCCCTGGACCCAGTTGCGCGGCACCACGCAGAACGACATCCTCAAGGAGTATATCGCGCAGAACGAGTACATCTTCCCGCCCGAGCCCAGTATGCGCCTGGTGGTCGACACGATCGAGTTCGGCAGCCGGCACGTGCCCCAGTGGAACCCGGTGAGCGTGAGCGGCTACCATATCCGCGAGGCAGGCAGCACCGCGGCCCAGGAGCTCGCCTTCACCCTGGCCGACGGGCGCGCCTATGTCGAGGCCAGCCTGGCCCGTGGGCTCGACATCGACGACTTCGCGCCGCGCATCTCGTTCTTCTTCAACGCCCACAACGACTTCTTTGAGGAGATCGCCAAGTACCGCGCCGCGCGCCGCATCTGGGCCCGGCTGATGCGTGAGACCTACGGGGCAAAGAAGGAACGCTCCTGGTGGCTGCGCTTCCACACCCAGACCGCCGGCTGCTCGCTGACGGCCCAGCAGCCCGAGGTCAATATCGTGCGCACGGCGATCCAGGCCCTTGCGGCGGTGCTCGGCGGCACCCAGAGCCTGCACACCAACTCGATGGACGAGGCGCTCGCCCTGCCGAGTGAGAAGGCAGTGACGATTGCGCTCCGCACCCAGCAGGTGATCGCCAGTGAGAGCGGCGTGACCAATACGGTCGATCCGCTGGGCGGCAGCTACTTCGTCGAGGCGCTGACCGACCGCATGGAGCGCGAGGTCAACGCCTACTTCAAAGCGATCTACGACCAGGGCGGCGTGATCGCCGCCATCCGCAACGGCTTCTTCCAGAAGGAGATCGCCGACGCGGCCTATCGCTACCAGCAGGAGATCGACGAGGGCGAGCGCGAGATCGTTGCCGTGAACGCCTACCAGGTGGCAGCACCGCTCGAGATCCCGATCCTTGAGATGGACCCCGAGGGTGAGCGCAAGCATCTGGAGCGCCTCAACCGCGTGCGCCGCGAGCGTGACAACGACCTGGCCCGCCAGCGGCTGGCCGAGTTGCGTACCGCCGCGTTGGGCAGCGAGAATACGATGCCGGCCATCCTCAACTGTGTGCGCGCCTACTGCACCGTCGGCGAGATGTGCGATGTGCTGCGCGAGGTCTTCGGCGTCTACCAGGAGACGGTGGTGGTGTAGGCCTCGGGCATTCTGCTGTGCCGGGTCACGGTTCGCCAATCGGTCTCGGGAACGGGGGTGTGGGGGGGGGGGGG
>DAOUBZ010000528.1:0-9903 GCA_034432515.1 Chloroflexaceae bacterium
GCAGCTGCCGGCGCCCGGGGTTACGGCGCGGGGGCCGGGTGGTGGATGGGGCACTCATTGGGGTATTTCAGAAGCGTTGCGGCGCCGCAACCCCAGGTTGAGGCGCTAACCCTCGACGCAGCGGTTGACTCATGCTATCCTTTAGTCAGACGTAACCAGTAGTCTCTCAGCTGAGAGATGAAAAGGACATTGGTCCTCCCTGGGTACGCCCGGTTCGACCGAAGGCGTAGTCGGTAGTCTCTCAGCTGAGAGATGAAAAGGACATTGGTCCTCCCCGACTACGCTTTCGCATTTCTGAAAGCCGGGAGATCGAACGATCTCCCGGCTTCTGGTTGTTGGGCGGCAGCAATGGCGCAGCGAATGCTGCGGCCTTACCGGGCGGGGGCTGACCTACCACAGCTGGTCGGAGGCAGTTACTAATTGGCCTCATACTGCTCGAAGGCCAGCCCGTAGGTACGGGCGGGCACGTCACCGAGGGCGGCGGGCCACTGGCCGGTGATCGCGCGGGTGATCTTGCCGGCGTGCTCGTGGCAGTTCTCGATGAACAGCGTATAGCGTTGCTGGATGCCGGCCGCGACCGTGCCCGCCAGGTAGAGGCCGGGCACGTTGCTCTCCATCGTCTCCGGATCGAAGACTGGCACCCGGTTGGGGCCGCGCAACTCCACGCCGGCCTGGACGAGCAGGCGCTGGTCGCCGTGAAACCCGGTGTTGAGCAGCACGAAATCCGTGGCGTGGCGCAGCGTTGTCCCGGGGATGGCGCGGCCATCGGCGGTGCGGGCCAGTTCGACGTGGGTTGGCGTGATCGCCACCGGCACGGTCTCTGGGAGGAAGCCGATCGTGCCGGCCGCGATCTGCGCCTCCAGGTCGGGGAGCAGCCAGTGCTTGATCCGCTGGGCGTCGAAGGTGGCGCGGCGGTAGCTGATCGTCACCTGGGCGCCGGCGCGCCAGCAGCGCAGCGCGGCCTCGGCGGCGGAGTTCTTGCCGCCCACGATCAGCAGGCGGCGCCGGAAGTAGTCGTGGGGATCGCGGAAGTAGTGCGAGACGTGGGGCAGATCCTCGCCGGGGATGGCGAGCCGATTGGGGTGGTGCATGTCGCCGATGGCCAGCACCACGCGGCGCACCCGATAGCGGCGCTCACCGGCAAGTGGCGCGGTGACCAGCGTGAAGCCGTCGGCGTCGCGGCGCAGCTCGGTCACCGGCTCGTAGCTGTTGATCGGCAGGTCGAACTGTTCAACCACGGCACGCAGGTAGGCCAGGTACTCCTCGCCGGTGATACGGCCCTGGTGGTTGTTGGCGATCGGCACGCCCGCGATCGCCAGGCGTTCGGTGGTGCTGAAGAAGCTGGTGTTGCGCGGCCACCAGCTGAGCGTGTGGCCGATCTGGCCCGCGTCGAGGTGCAGGTAGGCCACGCCAGCGCGGCGCAGACACACGGCCAGCTCGATGCCGATCGGACCGGCGCCGATGATGGCAAGCGTGTAGGGTGACGACTCGGACATAGGGCTGCCTTTGCTGGCCCGGGACCTGGAGCACTGCGCACATTGTACACCGACTGGCACTGGCGTTCCAGTGTTGCCACTGAGGACTACGCACTGAGCTGCTGGGCGAGCAGGATGGCCTGGGCCACCTCGCGCATGGTTTTGCGGCTGTTCATCGCCAGTTGCTGGATCTTGCGGAAGGCTTCGGCCTCGCTGAGCCCCTGGTTGTCCATCAGGTAGCCCTTGGCGCGATCCACGAGCTTGCGCGTCTCCAGCCGGTCCTTGAGTTGCACGAGCTCATTGTGCCGGCGCACCTGCTCGGTCCAGCGGGCCAGGGTTACCTCGATCAGCGGCATCAGCTCAGCCTCGCGCACCGGCTTGATCAGGTAGCCGAGCACGCCGGCGGCGCGGGCCTGCTCCACCAACTCGCGCGAGCTGTAGGCGGTGAGCAGCAGCACCGGGGCCAGGCGCTCAGCGTTGATCTGCGTTGCGGCCGTGATGCCGTCCATGTGCGGCATCTTCACGTCGAGCAGCACGAGCTCCGGGCGCAGCTGGCGGGTCAGATTCACCGCCGACTGGCCGTCGCCCACTTCACCCACCACCAGGTAGCCCTGCTCCTGCAACGTCTCGCGCAGATTCGCACGGATCAGTGGTTCATCATCGGCGATCAACAGTCGCGTCGTCATAGCGCTCTCGAACGAACGCAAAATGGCTCCGCCGCACGCCGGCTTCGGCGCTCGGGAGCCACAGTGCATATCTGAATTGACCATTACCTTATAGTATATCGTCCGCGCGGGTCGGGATCTACGGAAAGAAGATCCAAGCGTGACCGCGGGATCCTGGATGCTGCATCCAGCAGCCCGGTTAGTACAGCCTCACGACAACTCCGCGGCCATCGTCGACGATCTGGTCACCACCGCCGACGCCCTCGGCGTCACCATCGCTGAAGCGGTGGAAGAGCCACGGGCAGGTGGACGAATCGCGCGGCGTGCACCCACAGCGCGGGTTGACGGAGGTCTACGCCAGACTGGTGGCGATGATATGTTCCAGCACTTGATACGTTGGAGGATTCGCGGGGCGACTGAGCGTTGAGTGAGTTGCCAGGGCGCACGTTTTTCGGCATACTGAGCGCGATGGACGAGACGATAGGGGCAGCTGAAGTTTCACCTGAGGATAGGGCACAACGCTCCTCAGGTGCGGCGGTGGAGCTTGCCGATATTCAGGCGCTGGCCTGAGTCGCCGCACCTGACAGGTTCGTATCAGGATTTGCCGGACGCTCCATTTAGCCTATCGGGCAGTATGGCTGAGCGGCTAAGGGTATTGGCGATGGAGGGCAATGATGCCGATCGCGACGACCGACCACGGCTGGGTGCTGGAGACGCGGAGCTCCGCCTATGCCCTGGGGCTCAACCTGGCCGGGCTGCTGACCAACCGCTACTGGGGCGCGCGCCTGCCCAATCTGGACGACTACCCGCCTGCGCCCAACCCGGGCATCTGGGGCTCGTTCAATAACCCGTCCCAGCTCACGCCCGAGGAGTACCCCGGCTACGAGGACATCAAGTTCGTCGAGCCATGCCTGAAGCTGAGCTTCGCCGACGGCGTGCGCGATGTGGTGCTGCGCTTCAGCTCGGCGGAGCTGCGGGCGGCGCCCGCGCCCGAGCTGCGCATCGAGCTGCACGACACGGTCTACCCACTTCGGCTCAGCCTGCACTACCGGGTCCACGCCGAGCACGACCTGATCGAGCGCTGGGTGACCGCCGTCAACGAGGATGAGGCCCCGATCACGATCGAGCGGATCTGGTCGGCCCAGTGGCACCTGCCGCCAGGCGGGAGCTACCGGCTTACCCACCTGGTGGGCCGGCATATGGACGAGGCGCAGCTGCGCCGTGAGCCGCTGGTGGAGGGTGTCAAGGTGCTGGAGAGCCGGCGCCTGTCCAGCAGCCACCACCACAGCCCGTGGTTTGCGATCGACCGGGCACCCGCGGCGGGCGAGGGGCCTCCCGCCGGCGAGGAGTGGGGCGAGGTCTGGTTCGGGGCGCTGGCCTGGAGCGGGAACTGGAAGCTGGCTGCCGAGGTGACCGACTTCGGCTCGACCCGGGTGAGCCTCGGGCTGAACGACTGGGACTTTGCCTGGCGGCTGCAGCCCGGCGAGGCCTTCAGCACCCCCAGCAGCTACGCCGGCTACTCGGCCGAGGGCTTCGGCGGCGCCGCGCGGCGGCTCCACGGTTTTATTCGCGCGGTCGTGCTGGAGGACGGGGCAACGCCACGCAAGGTCTTCTACAACTCCTGGGAGGCGACCCTGTTCGACGTCGACGTGGCGTCACAGGCCGAGCTCGCCGAGGTCGCCGCCGAACTGGGGGTCGAGCTGTTCGTACTCGACGACGGCTGGTTCCACGGCCGGGTGGACGACCTCGCCGGGCTCGGCGACTGGTGGCCCGACGAGCGCAAGTTTCCGCAGGGGCTCACGCCGCTGATCGAGCGGGTGAACGCCCTGGGCATGGACTTCGGCCTGTGGGTCGAGCCCGAGATGGTCAGCCCGGACAGCGAGCTGTACCGCGCTCACCCCGACTGGGTGATCCACTTCCCGGGCCGGGCGCGCACCGAGGGCCGCAATCAGCTGATCCTCAACCTCGGCCGCCCTGAGGTGCAGGATTACCTGATCGAGACCTTCGACCGGCTGCTCGCCGCGCACCGGATCAGCTTCGTCAAGTGGGACATGAACCGCAATGTGAGCGAGCCCGGCTGGCCTGACGCCCCGGGCGACCCGCGCGAGCTGTGGGTGCGCTACGTGCAGGGCCTCTACCGGGTCTGGGGGACGCTGCGCGCGCGTCACCCACACGTGCACTGGCAGAGTTGCTCGGGCGGCGGTGGGCGGGCCGACCTGGGCATCCTGCAACTGGCGAGCCAGATCCAGGTGAGCGACAACACCGACCCGACCATGTTCCTTTCAATCCTGGAGGGCTTCACCCAGATCTTCCCGGCGAACACGCTGCACGCCTGGGTCGCCGACGTGCCGGAGGCGCATCTGTCGCTCGCCTTCCGCTTCCACGTGGGCATGTGCGGCATCCTGGGGATCGGCGGCCACCTGCTGCGCTGGACGCGCGCCGAGCGGGCCGAGGCGGCGCACTGGATTGCCCGCTACAAGGAGGTGCGCCACCTGATCCAGGGCGGCGAGCTCTACTGGCTGCGCAGGCCGCAGGCCCACCCCTTTTCGGCACTGATTTTCGTGGCCCCGGATCGCTCAGAGGCGGTGCTGTTCGCCTTCCGCACCCACCTGCCACCGCGGCAGCAACTGCCGCCGCTGCGCCTGCGTGGCCTGGACCCCGAGGCGCGCTACGAGGTCGAGGGCGTGGCCGGCGCGCGCTCGGGCCAGGCCTGGATGCAGGTAGGGCTGGCGCTCGAACTGGGAGACTTCGAGAGCACCGTGCGGCGCATCAGGCGGGTCTGAAGCACGAAAAAGGCCGCCTCACCGCGCCAGGCCGCGCCCCGCCAGATACGCGGCGCCCTGCGGGATCTTGGCCGGTTGGGCCAGTTCGAGCAGGAGCCGCGGCTGGTGATCGAGTTCGGCCAGCGCCTCGAACAGCGCATACCAGTTCAGGTTGCCCTCGCCGGGCGCCCAGTGCCGATCAAGCAGGCCGTCGTTGTCCTGAAGGTGCAGGTGCGCCAGGAGCGATCCACCGTCGCGCACCCACTGGTCGGCCGGTGGGCCGCCGGCGCGCTGCATCACCAGCGCATGGCCGACGTCGAGGCTGAGTTGCACCGTGGCGCCGTCGAACGAGCGCACAAGTTCGATCAGCGGGCGGGTGTTGGTATCGGAGCAGACCTCCACCACCAGCGTACAGCCGATCTGCCGCGCGATCGGCAGCACCTCGGCCAGGGTCGCGTGGGCCAGTTCGATCTCCGCTGCCAGCCCCGCGCTGCGCGTATGGGCCGTGTGCGGGCTGCCGAAGAAGTCGAACGGGCTGTGGACAACCATCTGCGTCGCCCCGATGGCGCCGGCGAACTCTAGCCCCTGCTTCAGCCGCTGGCTCACCAGCGCCTGCACCCGCGGATCGGGGCAGGTGAGCGGCAGGCCGTTCCAGGGGCCGTGAATGCCCAGCCGGCCGGTGTAGCCGTCGAGCATCCTGCGCGCCTCGCGCGCCTGCGAACGCCAGTCGCCGTCGAGCAGGTCGCCGTACGAAGGGTCCCAGAGTTCCAGGTCACGCTGGCCTTCGATGATCCAGTCCAGGTGGTGCGGCAGGTCGGCGATCGCCATGGCGGCGCCCACAAGGGGCAGCTGATCAGTCATTGCTCTATCCTTGTGTGTATGCGAACTCCCTGAGTTACTCAGCCCCATTCCCCGCGTTCCGCCGCTCCGCCGTCATCCGCACAGGAAAGGGATCGAGCGGTATCGCCAGTTCGGCAAGCGGCAGATGGCAGCGGATCGCGTGGCCGTGCTCGGCGAGGCGCCACGGCGGATCTTCAACCGCACAGGTCGGCTCGATCCGCCGCGGACAGCGCTGGTAGAACGGGCAGCCCCGCTCCGGCGGCGTTCCCGGCGCATCATCGCGGTCGACAGCGCGGACGCGCCGCCCCGGCACGGGCTCCGGCGCCGCTGCCAGCAGGCTTGCCGTGTAGGGGTGGAACGGTGGCGTGTAGACTTGCGTCACCCCACCGATTTCGCACAGGCGTCCCTGGTACAACACGGCTACCTGGTCGGCGATCGCCCGAACCACCGCCAGATCGTGCGCGATGAACAGGTAGGTGACGCCGCGCTCGGCCTGCAGTTCCACCAGCAGGCTCAGCACCGCCGCCTGCACGGAGACATCGAGGGCGGAAACAACCTCATCACAGAGGATGACCTCCGGCTCCGCCGCGAAGGCGCGCGCGATCGCAACGCGTTGCTTTTCGCCGCCGGAGAGCTGGCCGGGGAAGCGCTCCAGATAGTGCGCGCCCAGACGCATCTGCTCCAGCAGCGCGATCGAACGGGCCCGGCGCTCGGCGCGTGTCAGGCCGAAGAAGAGCTGTTGTGGTCGTTCGAGGATCTCGCCGACCGTGCGCCGTGGGTTGAGCGAGGCGTCGGGGTTCTGAAAGACGAACTGGATGCGCCGGCGCATGTCGAGTGGGCGTCGCTGCACCAGCACGCCAAGATCGTGCTCTTCCAGGCGCATTGCGCCGGACAGGATCGGCTGCAGCCCGGCCAGCGCCCGCGCGAGCGTCGATTTACCGCTGCCACTCTCGCCAACCAGCGCCAGCGTTGATCCGCGCCGGAGGGTAAAGGTGATCGCGCTGACCGTCGGTGGCGGCGCCGGGCGACCGAGGGCCTGCTGCAGCAGCGCGATCGCGCCGCGCCGCGCATAGGTGATGCTGACGTTGTGGAGTTCGATCAGCGGCGGCGCCCCCGCTCCGGCGCTGTGGTGCGCGCGCGGCTGTAGTTCGATCGTTTCGGTTGCCGCAACCTCGCGCCAGCGGTGGCAGCGCACCTGCCGGCCGGCGTCGATCGCCGCCAGGGGCGGCGCCGTCGTATGGCAGGTTGGGTCAGCAAAGAAACAACGCGGCGCGAAGGCGCACCCGACGCCGTGCGATCCGGGCGCCGGCGGTTGCCCCGGCAAGGCCTGCGGCAAAACCGGCGTGTGCAGGCGCGGCACTGACGCAAGCAGGCCGCGGGTGTAGGGGTGGCGCTGCTCGGTGAACAGCGCCGCCGTTGCGCCGGCCTCCACCACCTCGCCGGCGTACATCACCGCCATGCGGTCGCTGACCCGCGCGATCACGCCCAGATCATGGCTGACATAGACCATCGCCGCGCCGGTGCGCTCGCCAAGCTCGTCGAGCAGATCAAGGATATGGGCCTGGGTCGTGACGTCGAGGCCGGTTGTCGGCTCGTCGAGCACGAGCAATTCCGGTTCACCGGCGAGCGCCATGGCAATTGCCACCCGTTGCTGTTGCCCGCCGGAGAGCTCGTGGGGGTAGCGCCGCGCCAGCGCCGCGGGGTTCGGCAGGCGCACCTGGGCGAGAAGCGCCGCAGTCTCTGCGCGGGCGGCGGCGGCGCTCAGCCCGCGATGCACCGTCAGGATCTCGGCCACCTGCGCGCCGACAGGCATGCTCGGCGTCAGCGCCTGGCCGGCATTCTGCGGCACGAGCGCAATCCGGCCGCCACGCAGGCGCTGGAGCGGTCCCGGCGCAAGCCGCAGCAGATCCACTCCGTCAAAGCGCACGGCGCCATGCAACACCACGCCCCCGCCGCGGATAAAGCCGAGCAGGGCCAGGGCCAGTGTACTCTTGCCGCATCCCGACTCGCCGACGATCCCCAGGCGTTCGCCGCGCTCGATCGTCAACGCGACAGCACGTAACACCGGGCGCACGCTGCCATCGCGCGCGCGATAGCCGATCGAGAGATTGTCGATCGTTAGCAGGTGCATAGGCGGCAACCCGTCATCTGCCGACGATCCATCGTTCACCGCATTCCTGCTCGCTCACAACGGCGCCGCCCGACTACGATCGAGGCCGAGCGCCTTGGCGACGCCGTCGGCCACCAGGTTCAGCGCCACCACCAGCGAGCCGATCGCCAGCATGGGAAAGATGACGCCCCAGGGCGCCAGGGCCAGCATGCTGCGGTTCTCGGCGATCATCAGCCCCCAGTCGGGCGTCGGCGGGTTCACCCCAAAGCCGAGAAACGACAAACCGCTCACTGCGAGCACAATCCACGACGCGCGCATCGCAAACTCGACCAGCAGCACGTCGAGCACATTCGGCCAGAGTTCACGGGTCACGACGGCTACCGGCGCCTCGCCGCGCGCCCGGGCCGCGGTAATGAAATCGCGCGGGACAAACTCGTGCGCCGCCGCGCGCGCCACCCGCGCCACGCCGGGCGCGTAGCTCAACACCATGGCCAGCAAGATCACGGCATACCCCGAGCCAAGGCCGGTCACGATCACGAGCAGCAGCAGGAGGCCGGGGATGGAGATCAGCGCATCGATGACGCGCATCGCCGTCTCGTCGGCGAAGCCGCCCAGATAGCCGAAGAGTACGCCGACAAAGCCGCCGATCAGCACCGAGAGCGCCGCGCCGACCAGCGCGATCGCCAGTGCGATCCGCCCGCCGAGCAGCACCCGCGAGAAAATGTCGCGTCCAAAGCGATCATTGCCGAAGGGATGCGCCCACGAAGGCGCCGCCAGCGCCAGGTCGGCGTTGATCGCCGTGGGCGAATGGGGCGCGATCAGCGGCGCGATCAGCGCAATCACCAGATGCGCTACGAGCATGCCCGCTCCGAGCAGCGTGAGCGGCGAACTGCGCAGCGTTCGCCAGATCTCGCGCAACGGTGCGCCGTCGGCAGTCGCGCGGGCCAATAGGGAAACGTTCATAGACGTTTGGCAAGTGTCCCGACGTTCCGCATCCCGTAGGGGCGGAGCACGCTCCGCCCACCGCCCGTCAAACCACCCGCGCCCGCAACCGCGGGCTCAACCATAAGGTGAGCAGGTCGGCGCTGAGATTGATCGTGATGTAGAGTGTCGCACCGAGCAGACCCAGGGCCTGCACCAGCGGCAAGTCGCGATCCTGTACAGCCGTGACCATCAGGCGCCCGATCCCCGGGAAGTTAAAAACCGTTTCGACCACAACCACGCCGCCGATCAGCCAGGCTACGGTCAGCGCAACGGCGTTGATTGTCGGCAGGAGCGCATTCGGCAGCGCGTGGCGCAGCACCACCCGGGTGCGCGACATCCCCTTCAGCGTCGCCATCTGCACATAGTCGCTCGCCAGGGCATCGATCATGCTGCTGCGCACCATGCGCAGAATGTAGGCGACCATCACGATAATCAGCGTGATCGCCGGCAAGATCAGGTTCGGCAGCAGCACCGCGATCGGCGCATCGGGTGGCGCCACGGTAACGGCCGGCAGGATCGCCCAGGTGACACCGAAGGTGAGGATCAGGAGCGAGCCGATGACGAACTCGGGCAGGCTCATCCCGATCAGCGCCAGGCTGGAGATCACCACGTCGGGCGCCCGATCGCGCAGCAACCCGGCCACAATGCCCAGTCCGAGCGCCAGCGGCAGACCGATCACCGCGGCGCCGATGCTCAGCAATACCGTATTGCGCAGCCGTTCGGCGATCAACTGGCCGACGGCCACGTTCGGGCGGGCCAGCGACATGCCAAAATCGCCGCGCAGTGCGCCGCCGAGCCATTCGATGTAGCGTTCCAGGGCGGGTCGATCCAGGCCGAGTTGTTCGCGCAGCGCCGCCAGGCGCGCCGGCGATGCCTCACGACCGAGTATCGCCGTCGCAACGTCGCCGGGTAGCACCTCGGTCGACACGAAAATGATCGCAGAGACGATCAGCAGCGTTGCGCACGAGAGCGCGACCCGTTGTCCGATCAGCTTGATCATCGCACGCGCTCCCTGCCACACGTGATGAAGGCTGGTGTGTTCGTGCGAGCTTCGCTCCCCCGAACAC
>DAOUBZ010000529.1:0-6196 GCA_034432515.1 Chloroflexaceae bacterium
GCACCGCCAGAACCCACGAGCGAACCTGCAGAGCTTCGCCTCGTTGGGGGCGTGCCGGCCCCTGGTCGCGTACCAGAAAGGCAATCGTCGGCTCGACCTGTCAGCGTCCCCCGGCTGTGCTCAGCTTGATCTTTGGGGGCCTGCCTGGGCCGGCGCTGGTCGGGGTGAGCATGACCGGGTTCTGTATGGCCGGCAGGCATTAGAAGGCGCCGACAAACTCGGTTCGCTGGTGACTTGATGCCCTATGAAGCGCAGGAGCGTCGTTTCGTCAGCGGGTGGTGCTCGCCCGTTTTCACGGGTCGTGGCACGAGGTTGAGGTTGTAGGCGCACACGATCACCTGCGCGCGCCCCGTTACCCCCAGCTTGTGCGCGATCGCAGCCAGATGGAACTTCACGGTGGAGACGCTCACGAAGAGTTGTTCTGCAATCTGCCGGTTGGACAGGCCCCGCATCAGCAGGGTTAACACCTCGCGCTCGCGATGGGTCAAGCTGTCAGCGCGCATCGTGCCCGGCTCGTCCGCCAGGATGAGGGTCTGGGTTGCCTCTGGGGCCAGCACCTGCTGCCCCGCGGCAATGCTCCGCAGCGCCGTGGCGAGGGTGAGCGCCGCGACTCGTTTCAACAGATAGCCGTCAACGCCGTTGCGGAGCGCCTCGCGCACATCGGTAAGGTCGGCTGTACCGGTAAAGACGACGAACCGCAGGCCCGGCGCGATGTCCTGGAGGCAGCACAGGAGGTCGCCGATCGGGCGGTCGAGGTCGACGCATTCAACCAGGACGATGTCGGGCCTGGCGTGCCGTACGCTGTGCAGCAGACCAGCGACGTCGTAGGCGTCTGCGACGACGGCCAGATCCGGGAAGGCGGCCAGGAGGTGGCGAATCCCGGCGTGGATCACCGGCTGGCTATCAAGGACACCGATACGGATCATCCGCTTGCTCATTGTGTTTGCTCTCCCACTTACCGGGCGCCCATTTCGCTGGCCTGCGCAGCAGCCGGCTGGGCGGGCGTAGTCTTGGGCCGTAGCCAGAACCACGTGATGGCGGCGGTACCCAGGCAAAGTGCTGCCGCTACCAGGAGCGCGGCCGCGATCCCCACGCTGTAAGACTCGCGGTAGAGGCTGAGCAGCGTCAGCCGTACGATCACCTGCGGGTCGCTCTCGGTCCCCGTGATGCCCTGCTGCAGCACGGTGTTCAGCGCGTCGAGGGCACGGCTCTGCTGCTCGGCGCTCAGCCCCAGCCGGCCGATCCGGCGGGCGAAGTCGTTCAGCCCGATCAGCTGGGCCACGGCGCCGAGCACTACCCCGGCAAGGGCTCCGCCCGTCAGCCCCGCGGCCTTGCTGATCCCCGAGCTCACGCCGACCAGATCGGTGGGGAGCGCGCTGAGAAAGATGTTGCTCCAGACCGTGGAGGCCAGCAGGAAGCCAAGCCCAAACAGTACCATCGTCGGCACCAGCCAGAAGTACGGCGTGGTGGGCCGCGTCAGCGCGGTGAGGCCGATCGCCACTGCCATCGCTACGATGCTCCAGCAGACGACGATGCGCGGTGGGTAGCGGAAGGCGATGCGCGCCGTCCACGGGAGGGCCAGGGCGCTACCAACCAGGATCGGCGCCAGGGCCAGGCCGACGAGCGGCGGCGGAATCTGCTGCACGGTGGTGAAGAAGCCGTAGAGCCGCAGCGTGAAGCCGCTCAGGGCGAAGCTCAACGTCGCCGAGACCAGCAGCAGCAGCGAGAGCAGGTGGCGGGACGGCGGGTCGGACCGCGAGCGTCCACCCCACTGCAGCGTCAGCCGCGGCCACAGCGAGAGGATCAGCATCCCGACCAGCCCGGTTCCGCTCGCGGCGATCGTGCCTGGATTGAGCCAGGTGCCCCGTGCGCCGGCGAGGGCCAGCCCGAAGATGATCAGCAGGAAGACCAGGGTCCATGCGCTCGCGATCACCGCCTCAGCGCGGCGGATCCCGCCGTGGGCCCGGCTTTCCGGCAGATGGCGCCAGGCCAGCACACCCCCGGCGCTGCCCGCCGCGATCGGCAGGATCAGGGCGACGCGCCAGCCCAACAGCGCCTCGATCGGGATCGCAGCGATGCTCGCCAGCGTGCCCATGGCGGTGCTCGCCGTGTAGATCAGCAAGGCGTTGGAGCGCTCGCGACCCTCGAAGGTCAACCGGATCAGGCCGAGGGTCAGCGGGAAGACGAGCGCGCCCATGGTGTTCATCACCGCCCGGACGCCCACGAGGGCCGGCAGGCTGGGAGCCAGCAGCGAGAGCAGGTTGCCTGCCGTGAAGCCGATAGCGCCGATCAGGAAGATCCGCCGCCGCCCGTAGAGATCGCCTAGCACGCCGCCGAGCAGCTGGCAAGCGACGAACAGCACGACGCCGAGGTTGGTAAGGATCTGATAGTCGCGCCACGCCGTCTCAAAGGCGGACGGCGGGATCTTCAGCCCGATCACATATAGCCGGGGCTCGGAGAGCTTGGCGAAGGCCACCAGGCAGCAGGTGGCCAGCAGCCACCAGCGGGCAGGCGCGGCATAGCCGCCCGGCGGGGCGGAGCCTTCGGTCAACACTGGATTGTTGGCGCTCGTTGCAGCCATAGGGCGCGTTTCCTCGCACCGATCGGGGTGCCATCAGCCTCAGTACGGTGTCCGAGCGGGCTTGCGCTCGTTGGGCCGAAGCCTTGACCGCGCCAATGCTTCGGCCTTACGGAGCGGGTATCGATCCAGCACAGTGGCTCGGACGCTGTGCTCAGTCGTGTGACGATGTGTCGTGATGGTTGTGCTTGTGGTTCACCGCGAAGTAGCCCGGTGCGAAGATCAGCAGGGCCACCACGACGCCCGCGGCAAGCACATCGGTGCCACCCTGCCACGAGGTAACCAGCTCCAGGCCATACACCCCCAGGATGGTGATCAGAACACCGATCAGTTTCCCCTCCAGGTCGCTGGCGGAGCGCACCTGCAGCCGCGCCGGCAGTGGCAGCCGGATGTTGACGAACCGCCGTCAGTTGCCCATTCGTGCCGAACAGCCCGACGACCGTCCGGAACATTTCGACCGTGCCCAAAACGATCAGAACGATGCGTGTATGCTCAGAACGGCGCGCTCGCCTGCTCAAATTGCGCGGATACATCGCCCGATAGGGCGAGGCTGTCCGGGTTCAGGGCCATCACTGGCGCGTTCGCGCTGAGGTCGAACGCGCTCAGTTCGGCCCAGATCACATTCGGGCTCGTGGTCAGTTCAAAGAAGTAGCGCCTGTTCGTCAGATCGGTCACGGTGCGGTACTCGGTGTTGTAGATCCCGAAATCTTTGTAGGGGGCACCGAACGGCACCGAGCAATTGCGCACAATCGCCATCACGCCCGCCACCGCTTCACGCGTGTTCTTCGGCTCGGGCAACAGCGCCACGTAGTAGGCGGCGCGCTGGAAGCGGTCGACGGCCTTGACGTTGCCCGGCAGCGGCGTATCGCTGCTCGGGTGCGAAAAATCGAGCCGCGCGAGGAGCGCCAGTTGCTCGTCGTAGGTCGGATCGTTGGTCATAATCCGGTGCTCCGGGCCGTGATGCACGACCGGCGCGCCGTCGATATACTCGACGATGGCCGAGTCGCCACCGGCATCATCCAGCGCGATGTGAACGGTTGCCTGCCGCCCGCGGGCCTCGATCATCACCAGCTGTACGCTTGAAAGCAGATCCAGCGCTTCATTCACCGTCGCTGCGTTGTCGAGCAGATACTGTGCCCACAGCCCGGCATGGAGGCCCGGCCTGGTCAGATCACGTGGGCCGAAGTCGGTCACGTTGAGGAAGAGCAGATGGGCGGCCAGCCCGTTCCGTGACGCTTGATGATAACGATAGGCCGCCAGGTTGACCTGCCCGCTGCGCTTGTTCCGTAGCGATAGCACTGGACGGGCGAGCTGAGATTGACCAGAAACAGGTTCGCGCGCTCAATCGCTCCAGAGCGCCGCAAGGCCGCCCGTGCCAGTGGCGATCAGCGGGTCGGGGTGGTCGCATCCGCGCCCACGACCGTCGTCCACGGGCGGACCTGCCAGTTCAGCACCAGCCCGTGATGGACGTACGGATCTGCCCGGGCGAACTGCTCGGCCACTTCCGGCGAATCGCCCTTGAAGAGCAAGACGGCGCTATCGACCGGTTCGGCCAGGGCGCCGGCGAGGATGAGCTCGCCGCGATCGTGGGCGGCCCAGGCCAGCGCCAGGTGCTCGGCGCGCAATGGCACGCGTCGCTCCATATAATCGGGGGCCAGGTCGTAGATCAGCAGGTAGTGCATCGGATCTTCCTTCACATCAAGGGCGGCCCCACGGGCCGCTCGTGGCGCCATTGTAGGTGACTGCTGCGCTGCCGGCAAACAACTCCTTGCAGCCTGGACCCTACCTGTAACGTGCCGTGCGATCCGCGCATCTAATCGCAAATCGTCGCTGTGGGCTTCCACGCTGCCGTGCACCTCGCCCCAGAAGGCTGTCACAAGGAGGTGCCAGTATGGCGCGTGTCATCATCGTCGGGGCCGGCTTTGCCGGTCACACTGCCGCGCTCTACCTGCGAGCGCAACTCGGCAAACAGCACGAGATCACCGTCGTCAATCGCTACGACTATTTCGGCTTCGTCCCTTCCTGGGTCTGGGTCGGAATAGGCCACATGGCGCCTGAGCGGACCACCATTCCGCTCAAGCCGGTCTATGACCGCAAGGGCATTGGCCTGGTTGTGGGTCGCGTCACCGAGGTGCACCCCGACGAGCGCTACGTGCTGGTCAGTCCGGCCAATCGGGGTGGGCCACTCCGCCTGGACTACGATTACCTGCTGATCGCGACCGGGCCGAAGTTGAACTTCGCGGCCACCCCTGGCCTCGGCCCGGAGGCAGGCCACACGGTCTCGATCTGCACCCTCGATCACGCCGTCGCCGCCCGTGACAGCTACCTGGCACAGGTGCGCCGCCTCGAACAGGGTGAACGGCTGACCTTCGTGGTCGGCACCGGCCACCCCGGGGCTACCTGTCAGGGTGCGGCCCTCGAGTACATCTCCAACATCCACAAGGACCTGGCCAGGCGCCGTCTGCGGGATCGCGCCGAGTTGGTCTACCTCTCGAACGAACCCGCCCTCGGTGACTTCGGCGTTGGCGGCCTGCACGCCCGCTACCAGGGGCGCCTTACCTCGAGCGAGGAGTTTATCACGGCGATCTACAACGACTACGGCATCCGCGCCGAGGTCCAGAAAGGGGTGCGCGCGGTTGACGAGCGGCGGATCTACTGGGAGGACTACCAGGGGCGCGAGGGTGAGACGGCCTACGACTTCGCGATGCTCATCCCGCAGTTCACTGGCCAGCCGATTGCCTATCTCGGTGCCGACGGCAGCGATGTCTCAGCAAAGCTGGTGAACGCCGCCGGCCTGGTCAAAGTCGATGCAACCTACGGCCTCGACTATGCCGCCTTGCGCGAGCAGCCGGAAGCCTGGCCGGCGACCTACCAGAACCCGAGTTATCCGAACATCTTCGCCGCCGGGATCGCCTTTGCCCCGCCGGGACCGATCTCGGTGCCGCACGTCACCCCGACGGGTATGAACATCACCGCCGCGCCACCGCGCACCGGCATGATCTCCGGGGTCATCGGGCGGGTCGCCGCGCTCAACATTGCCAATCTGATCAACGGCGACCAGCTGGCCCACCACGAGCGCATGTCCGAGATGTTCGCCGCCTGTGTCGCCTCGATGGGCGACTCACTCTGGGACGGCGAGGCGGCAACGATCATCATGTATCCGGTGGTGCCCGACCACCGCCGCTACCCGAACGGCACCGGACGCGACCTGTTTGTCACACACATGGAGCTGGGCACCAGCGGCGCCTGGATGAAGCGCCTGGTCCACGAGACCTTTATGTACAAGTTCAAGGCCCGCCCGGGCTGGCAGATCATCCCTGAGTAGGAGGCCGCGATGGAGATTACGAACCGTGATCGTTTCTGGATGCGCTGCAGGCCCTACCAGTTCTGGCGTTTCATCGTGCTCAACCTGAAGATCCTGAAGGCGGTTGACCACAGCAAACGGACGTAGCTCTATGAGGCCAGGATGCGCGCTTTCTCGGCCTCAAACTCGGCGTCGGTGAGCACGCCCATATTCTTGAGCTCGGCCAGTTGCTGCAGCTTGGCGATGCGGTCGGCGCTGCTCGTGGCCGGCGCTGGCGGGGCCGGCTCTGCTGCCGCGGCGGCCTCGGGCGCCGC